>DATKNJ010000042.1:0-14716 GCA_035541395.1 Anaerolineales bacterium | reverse complement strand
GTTGTTGGTTGATCAGATTGTATGCTGTAGTGACTAGAATCTCTGTTTCCCTTAAAGGTCCCCCTCCGGAAAGGAAGTAAATCAAATTGAATAAATTGAACGTCACTACGAGACCGTAAACTGCTGCAGGTATCATTGCTGGGCGCAGCAAAGGCAGAGTGATTCGCCAGAATTGTTGAGTTTCACTTGCCCCGTCAATTCTAGCGGCCTCATATAAATCCTTTGGAATACTTTGCAAGGCACCGCTGGCGACGATGGTCATGAACGGCCAGCCAAGCCAGACGTTTGTAATCAACAGGGCGTAATACGACAAAGGAAGGGGTATCCAGCTAACGGGATAATTAACTTGGTCAATCCAATGGATATGAAAGAGATCAGGGCTCAAACCAAGGAAGAATTTTCCAAGGATTGCTAAGCCTTGGTTGAAGGCACCGTAATCGGGATCAAACATATTACGGAAAATATTTGCCACGATGATTTGCGGCACAACAATCGGTAGGATATAAAGCGCACGATAGATACCCTTGAACCAAAGACCCTGTCGATTCAGAATCACTGCAATCAAAATGCCAAGCGCCACATGGATAATAACATTCGAAAAAGTCCAGAACAGGTCAAAACCGAGTACATGCCAAAAAGAGAAGTAAGAAAGACCTAGTTGATTCGATTCGATATTGATGTAGTTAGCGAGACCTACAAAATTGGGTAGGGGAGCGTTCAAACGCAGATTCTTGAGCCCATAGTCTGTAAACGACATCCAAACTTGATAGACCATAGGATAATAAGTAATGATGCCCATTACGATAAAGGCCGGGAGGAGATAGAGATAAGGAGTGAGCGTTCTCCATATGGATTTTCTTGTTCTTCCTTGACTTTGGACACTACTTGTCTGTAACATATCTGCCTCTATACTTGGATATTGACAGGGTTTAAATAGTATAAGCTATGCCAAAAAGAGAGGAGCGCTATAATCATAGCGCTCCTGATTGTGATCTTGATTTGGCTTACTTTTTGTTTGCTTTATCCATTGCAGCGCAAGCAGTCGCGACTGCGTCAGTTGGGGAAGCCTTACCAGATAAGGCGGCGGTGATCATATCACCAAATGGGCCCCAGTAGTTGCCGAATTCAGCGGACTGCGGGCGTGGATAGCCAGCGGCGGCGATATCAGCAAAGTCTTTCACCAGCGGATCGGTGGTTGTGACATCGGAACGAGCGGCTGGGTCGCCAGCATTGTTCTCGTATTGTGTCAAACCATCTTTGCCAAAGGCATACAGGGCAAAGTCAATCGCGGCTTGCTGGTTGGTGCTGTTGGGGTTGAGATACCAGCCGTCAATACCCATCATCGGTGCAGAGGGACCTTTCGGTCCAGCCGGTAGCGGTTCGACACTGAGCTTGGATCCAAGCGCTTTCTCGAAATCACCCAAGACCCACGGTCCAGTAACAACCATATCCAATTGGCCCTGAGTAAAAGCGGTTTCCAATTTGCCTTCATCAGTGTCTAAGTTCGCGCCAGCGGCTTGGAGATCTTTGAAGTATTGCAGAGCATCAGCAAAGCCGCCTTGTGTAGCGGTGCATTTGCCCGTGCTGTCCATGAGTTGGCCGCCAAAACCGCCAAAGAAACCAAACATGAAGTAATCGCTGTTGTTGAGGCCAAGCTTCTTGCCTGACTTTACCAACGCTAGCAGATCATCAGTGGTCTTGGGAGGGTTCGGAATCGTGGTGTTGTTGTAAAACAGACCAACTGCCTTGGCGATGCCGGGCACAGCATACATCTTGCCATCTACCGTAACGCCGTTGATTCCGGCCTGGGTATATCCATCCAGTTTGCCTTTAACGAGATCATCGATTGGGGCAACCGTTCCCGCGCGGACTTCTGTTCCGAGATTATCATTCGGAGCGGTAAACATATCTGGCGTGGTCTGACCAGCAGCTACTGCAGTATCCCATTTATTGAAGAGCTGATCAAAGGGGACTTCCAAAACCGTGATCTTGACATTCGGATTGGCAGCCATATAGTCGGCAACGATCTTGTTGATCGTGGCTTCTTCTGAACCACCAGCGTGATAGCCATGCCAAATAGTTAACTCAACTGCAGCCGGGGCTGCGGTTGCAGCGGGTGCTGCGGTTGCGGCAGGAGCCTGAGTAGCTGCCGCCGGGGGTTGAGTTGCCGGAGCCTGGGTGGGGGTGGCCGTTCCACAGGCTGTTAACAGGACACTTGCGACCAGCACGAGGCTGAGCACAGTCCACAGAGATTTTTTCATTCTCTATACTCCTCTTAGAAGATTTGAAAGTTTGTTTGCCTCGGATGAGGCGGGTATGATTCAATGTCTGTGGATTCCTGTAGAGCGACCACCTCCTTTAGTGTGAACTACCGGATCGCTTCCTCTGTCTCGGCGTCGAAAATGTGGAAACTATCCATATCGAACACGACATTTGACTGCTGGCCAATGCGCAGTTTGGAGCGCGGGTCGACGCGGGCGACGAAGGTGTTTTTGCCGCTAACCATGTAGAGGAAAATTTCGTTACCCATCAACTCCGTGACTTCCACTTTCACAGCTACTTTTTCAGCGTCGATGTTCGGCGGAATGAACTCGGGATCGTGAATGTTCTCAGGACGAATGCCGAAGACAATATTTTTGTCTGCATACTTTTGATAGGGAGCAGCCTTCTTGGCCGGAATTTGAACGGTGAAATCGTTGGTATCTACAACCAACTTCCCATCAGACTTGCGAAGTTTCCCGGGGAAGAAGTTCATCGCAGGAGAGCCGATGAAGCCTGCTACGAACAAATTGCCGGGTTTGTCATAAAGCGTTTGCGGCGTATCGATCTGTTGAAGTTTGCCTTTGTTGATGACTGCGATGCGTGAGGCCATGGTCATGGCTTCAGTTTGATCGTGCGTCACATAGATGAAGGTGGTCTGCAGGCGCAGGTGCAGTTTGCTGATCTCGGTGCGCATCTGGACTCTGAGCTTGGCATCCAGGTTCGAGAGCGGTTCGTCGAAGAGGAAGACTTTCGGCTCGCGCACGATTGCGCGTCCAACCGCCACACGTTGACGCTGACCGCCGGAGAGTTGACGGGGCTTGCGGTTGAGCAAATCGGTAATGCCGAGCACCTCAGCAGCTTCGCTAACGCGGCGGTTGATTTCATCCTTCGCCACTTTGCGGAGCTTCAGGCCAAAGGCCATGTTATCGAACACGGAAAGGTGGGGATACAGAGCGTAGGATTGAAAGACCATGGCAATGTCACGGTCTTTTGGAGCTACATCATTGACGACGCGGTCTCCAATTTTGATTTCGCCTTCGCTAATTTCTTCCAAGCCCGCCAAAAGACGAAGTGCAGTCGTCTTGCCGCAGCCGGAAGGGCCAACGAGCACCAGAAATTCTTTGTCGTCAACATGGAAGCTGATGTCATCCACTGCTGCCAAATCACCAAATTTTTTGACGACATTTTCATACGTTACACTAGCCATGGGATCCTCCAATCGGGGAGAGTATAGTGATTTAATTATACTCTCAATATTATGTAAAGCCTATGAGTTTATGAGAATGAAAAAGAAAAGCTCCGAGTCAATCTGACTCGGAGCCTGTTTCCGATACTGAAACTTAACCTTTCAACGCGCTCCAGCCGGCGTACTTGGCGGTATCGCCGAGTTCCGCTTCGATGCGCAGGAGCTGATTGTATTTCGACACGCGGTCAGAGCGGGCCGGCGCGCCGGTTTTGATCTGCCCGGTGTTGAGGGCAACTGCCAGGTCCGCGATGGTCGCGTCTTCGGTCTCGCCGGAGCGATGTGATACAACGGTCCGCCATCCGGCGCGATGACATAATTCAACTGCTTCGATGGTTTCCGTAACCGAACCGATTTGGTTGAGCTTGACCAGCAACGCGTTGCAGGTCTTATCTGCAATGCCGCGGCGGACGCGCTCGGGATTGGTCACCAGCAGGTCGTCGCCGACGATTTGGATCTGATCGCCCATTTTCTTGTTCAGGAGAATCCAAGAATCCCAATCGTCTTGGGCGAGTCCATCTTCGAGTGAAACAATCGGATAATCCTTGATCCATTTGGCCCAAAACTCAACCATCTGTTCACCAGTTAACTTCTTGCCTTCTTTGCGCAGGTTATAAGTTTTGGTTTCTTCTTCATAAAGTTCAGAAGCAGCAGGATCGAGCGCGATAGCCACATCCTGGCCGCGGCCGGCTTTGAAACCAGCTTTTTCCACTGCGGCCAGAATCACTTCGATGGCTTCGTTGTTCGCTTTGAGCGCCGGCGCGTAGCCGCCTTCATCACCGACCAAAGTAACATAACCTTTGTCTTTCAAGACGGATTTCAGCGCGTGGTAAATCTCTGCGCCCCAGCGCAGGCCCTCAGCAAAAGTCGGCGCGCCGAAGGGCATCACCATAAATTCCTGCATATCCGTGGACTGCCAGTTGGTATGCGTGCCGCCGTTCAAAATGTTCATCATCGGAACCGGCAGAACATGTGCGTACACACCGCCGAGGTAGCGATATAACGGCATATTAAAGGAATTCGCGGCCGCCTTCGCGACTGCCAGACTGACACCAAGGATCGCGTTCGCGCCCAACTTGGACTTATTCTTGGTTCCGTCTAACGAAAGCAGTTCGGCGTCGATGGCTTTCTGCTCCGACGCGTCCCAACCGAACAGCGCGTCTGCAATCGGTCCATTGACGTTGGCGACCGCTTGCGTAACACCTTTGCCGGAGAAGCGTTTCTTGTCGCCGTCACGCAGCTCCAAGGCTTCATGCACGCCGGTCGACGCACCGGACGGGACGATAGCGCGTCCCCACGCGCCGTCTGCTAATGCGACCTCTACCTCTACGGTCGGGTTGCCGCGCGAATCGAGCACTTCCAGCGCGGAGATACTTTCGATCATTGTGTCCATTTTTGGCTCCTGGGATTCTTGATTCAACCGCCCAAAACACTGAGTAGGTTACGTGCTGCGCGGTAAAGTGAAATTTGAAACAAAATCGCCTCAAGTATACCGCTGGTTGTCCGTCGCTGTAAACATGAGGTGTCTTTTGTCACATGAAAAAATAAATGATTGACTTAAGGTTTTGACCTGCTGTTTTCAAGGTGGGTCATTAAAAACAATTGACTCTCGCAAGAGAGTCAATTGTTTTTTGAGTGAATTGGTTCAAGGCACGCTATATGTAATGATCAAGACAGGTCGGTCGCCGGTATCTGCATTGCCACTGTAGAACTTGAGATAATCGTCTTGAAAATTGTTGTCGTTGGGAACTTGGAATCTCAAGCGGAATTGTGTAACGCCGACAAGATTGATGTATTGGAATGCAGAGCTATCCAACGTAGTCCAATACCAATCACCAACTGGATTGTTTTGAATCGTGGCCACCGCGTCTTTGCTGGATGGATTCTGGAAGTCGGTTACTTCCAAGCTGCTGAACCCAAAGAGACTGAATCCAAATGGACCGGAACGAATATCGACTGCGATGTTTTGATGCGCACCGAATGGATCGTTCCCCACCAAACTTTGTTTTTTGATCATCAGGATTGCCATGGTAATTGTTGCATTGTCTGGCAGATAGTAAGTGGGGAAATGCAGGATGGAGCGATATTGCCGGTTCTGCGCGTCATCGCCGAGGTTGAAGGTCGGCGCGTTGGACTTCTTTGAGCCGCCTTGGTTGCTGCCTTGGCTCGATTCGAGCACCCAGCCATCATTGTTCCCGTTCGACCGGAATGTATCGGTGATGATCGTAGGAGGTTTGCGATTAATAGTGTACACGTTGCCCGAACTGAAATTTCCATTCCCGATTCCTACGCCGCCCAAAGGAATCCCGCCAGTATCGACAATGCTATCATCGTCTATGACGTCCAGCCGAATCGTTCCCGCACCGGTACCTGTTGACACGGCAACTGTGTAAATATTCCCTGATCCGTTCACGCTTGCGATCGAGACTCCTGATAATCCCGTGAGGGTCAGGCCGAAGTCGCCTACATCCACGCCGCTGACGGCCTCGGAGAAGGTTACGGTGAAATGAACTGTACCCGCGCTCGTAGGATTGGGGTCGCTCGCTACGCTGCTCAAAACTGTTGGGCCGGTTCGGTTGACTGTGTAAAACTCTCCGGATGTGAAGTTTCCATTTCCCGCGCCGGGACCGCCTAATGGCCTTCCTGTGTTGTCTGTAATCTGATCGTTGTCGATCACATCCAAACGGATTGTTCCGGTTCCATAACCGGGGTTTACATAAGCCGTGTAAATGTGCCCGGATCCATTCACAGTTGTGATGGCTGCATTAGTAATATTCCCTGTGGTGGTCAAGGCAAAATTACTGAGAATGGTCTCGGCAGGAATATTGACATCTTTGGAAAAAGTTATAGTGAATCTGATAGGTGAGGCTGATGTCGGGTCTGGATCGGCTCGTTGAATGCTGACAACCGTCGGCGGAGTCTGATCGATGGTGATGACACCGCCGCTCGTAAAGTCTCCGTTGGTAAGTCCGGGGCCGCCTAATGGGTTGCCACTCACATCCTTGATGCTGTCATCATCGATCAGGTCTAGACGGATCGTCCCATCGCCTGTTTCAATGCCGACCGTAACAACATAGCTTGCTAAAGAGTATTGGGAGATTTTTACGTTTGTGACGGAAGCGCCCGAGATATTTCCTGTGGTGGTCAATCTAAAATCGCTGGGATCTACGCCGTTTACAATTTCTGAAAACGTAACATTGAATGTTGCAGTGGTCCCTTTTGCAACGCATGGATCGCCACACCCGGGGTTGATCGAACTTACGGTTGGGCTGAGGTCGGGACCAAAATCGATTTGATGGATAAACGTATCGCTAACGCCGTTCGTGTCACCGCTAACCAGGTTGCTTAGCTCAGTGCTGAAAGCCAGCAAGTGCCCATCGCCGGAGAGGGATGGCAGGCCGGGTGAATCACCTGGCGCACCTAAAACGGTTTGGCCTGTAGCGAGATCGTGCACATAGATCCAGCGGGTCGGCATCCCATCCCCTTTGTCATCGTAAAGGAAGGCTACATAACGTCCGTCCGCCGATAGAACCGAATTCTCTGACCAGCCGATCATTTGGTTTCCGTCTGACCAGAGTGACGCGAGTTTGGTCTCTCCAGTCTGCATGTCGTGGACATAGACATATTCAAAGCCCATTGTATCTTCGCTGACCAGATTATCGGAATATGTGGAAAACGAAACATAGCGACCATTGGCTGAGATAAACGGATCGCTGCTTCCCTTGTTAGCTTGCACTCCGTTCGAATCGACCGAGGCAAGCGTTGTCGAGCCGGTTTGCAGGTCGCGCACGAATATATCTGGAGCGCTATTTGTATCTCCGTTGACGAGATTAGTGGCGCTGGAGATGAAGGCGACGTAACGTCCGTCGGCTGAAATGGCGGGGAAACTCGACCTGCCATCCGGTTGACCCCCGTTCAACGCAACGGATACCAACGCGGTTGTATTGGCTTGCGTATCGCGCACGAAGACATCGGTCATACCATCGGTATCGCCGTCGACCAAATTCGTAGCTTCAGAGTTGAATGCCACGAAGCGACCATCGCCTGAAACCGAGGGGTTTTCAGAATGACCATTGCCCGGGTTTCCATCAAGCCCCGCAGAGACAAGCGCGGTCGTCCCTGCCTGCCGGTTGTAAAGGTAGACATCGCTTGCGTATTCTGTATTACTAACAGTCGTTTCCAATACATATGCGACAAAACTTCCATCACTGGAAATGGAGGGGGTTTCGCCATCGGTTGCGACACGCGTGGTCTGCCCGGTTTGATTGTCATGTAGAAATATGCCGCCGGTTGGATTCGCTTCGCCAATGACCAGGTTCGTTGCGCTGGATTCGAACGCGACAAACCTTCCATCACTGGAAATAACCGAGCGACTTGAGCCGCCATTGGCTTGTCCGCCGTTTGAATCCACTGAGACGCGTGTGTAAGTGCCAGAGTCGGCTAGGGCAATTCTGCCCGGCATTACGGATAACAGACCAATAAGGATGGCAATGGAAAGAAAGGAACGTATTTTAGTAAACATGGATATTCCCTCCGAACACTAATCTTGCGCTGCGAGCCAAGGCTCAATGAGGCACATCCGTGTAAACTGTATGGTGAGAGCCGGCCCTGAATACAGTAACGATCATCGTTACTGTATATAAGTTTATCTCACTAGTGCGCGAAATAAACTTGCAACTTTGCTTATATTTTTCTCCCTTTGGCTGCCTTAATCAATCCCACAAAGAGTGGATGAGGCCGCATTGGGCGGGATAAAAATTCGGGGTGGAACTGGCTTCCGATCATATACGGATGATCGGCTAGTTCGGCGATCTCGATCAATTTTCCATCCGGGGAGATGCCTGAGAACACCATTCCCTTTTCCTGAAAGGATTCGCGATAGGCGTTGTTAAATTCCCAGCGATGGCGATGCCGTTCGTCCACGCTGGGAACGCCGTAAACGGCCGCGGCCTTCGTCCCTTTTTGGAGCAGGCACGGGTAGAGTCCGAGGCGCATCGTCCCGCCCATTTCGCTGACAGAACGCTGGTCAAGCATCAGGTCAATGACCGGATGTTCGGTGCCGCGGTCAAACTCGGATGAGTTGGCATCTTCGAGGTCCAGGCAGTTGCGCGCGAACTCAATGCACATCACCTGCATTCCGAGACATAAACCGAGATATGGAACTTTTTGTTCGCGGGCATAACGCGCGGCCATGATCTTACCTTCAATGCCGCGCGAACCAAAGCCACCCGGGACAAGGATTCCATCCGCGGCGCGGACGATATCCCAGCCTTTATCTTTTTCCAAATCAGCCGAATGCACCCAACCGATTTCCACTTCCACGCCGTTTGCCAGCGCGGCGTGTTTAAGTGCTTCGCGAACCGACATATACGCGTCCTGCAATTCAACGTATTTGCCCACCAAGGCAATCTTGACCGTTGGCTTTGGTTTACGAACCTCTTCCACCAGTTTCTTCCACGGTTTCCAATCCGGTTTGCGCGTGGGCTTGAGTCCCAGCTTTTCAGTGATGTAATCGCCGACTTGCATTTTCTCCAACAGGAGCGGTACTTCATATAAAACATCGGTGGTCGACATGGGAATCACCGCGTCTTTGTCCACATCGCAGAAGAGCGCGATCTTATCGCAGAGACCATCCTCCACCGGTTGGTCGGAACGGGCGATGATCATTTGTGGCGAGATGCCGATGGAGCGCAGCGCGGCCACAGAATGCTGCGTAGGCTTGGTTTTAATCTCGCCGGTTGCGCCAATCTGTGGCAGCCAGGTCACATGCACGAACAAACAATTTTCACGTCCAACTTCATTTCTCAGTTGTCTCAAAGCCTCGAGAAAGGGTTGTGATTCGATATCGCCGACCGTTCCACCGACTTCGAGAATCACAACCTCCGCGCCGGTCTCTTTCGCTACCAACCCGACCCGACGCTTGATCTCGTTTGTGATGTGCGGAATCACCTGAATCGTTCCGCCCAAATAATCGCCATGGCGTTCCTTGCTGATCACCTCAGCATAAACCTGCCCGGTTGTAAAGTTACTGACGCGGCTCAGGCGGATATCGATAAAGCGTTCATAGTGACCGAGATCTAAATCGGTCTCTGCACCATCATCCAATACATAGACTTCGCCATGTTGATATGGCGACATCGTCCCCGGATCTACGTTGATATACGGATCGAGTTTCTGCACTGCAACTTTGAAGCCGCGCTCTTTCAGCAGGAGACCGGTTGCGGCCGCGGTCACGCCTTTGCCCACCGAGGAAACTACGCCGCCTGTAAAGAAGATATATCTAGTCGTTGCCATGCTTGTTCCTCCAAATTAAATTGTTTTTGTACTTACAAAAGGCGGTGGGGAGGGCGATTGAGCCCTCCCCACCGGGGTAAGCATTCGATGTGCTTCGAGTTATTTGTAGCCGGTTCATCCGACTAACTTCGCCAGGTCTTCGGCCGCCCGCCTCATCTCGAGGAAGATCATGCCGAGTTTGGCCTCTTGACGCGCCAGGGCGGTCAGAACGGCCTCTTCTCCAATTGAGGTCAAAACAATTGCCCCCGCGTTGCCTTTGATGTAGACCTGCTCCAAACCAGCGCGTCCAAGTTCGCCGGAAATGCGCTCGCCGAGGCTGAGCATCGCCGCGGACATGGCCGAGACGCGGTCTTCCTCCACATCCTGCGGCAATGCCGAGGCCATAATCAGGCCGTCCACAGAAACGACAGCCGAAGCTTCGATGTCAGGGGCCGAAACTTGCATGGAGCGCAAACGCTCTACCATTTGATCCGCGCGGGATTTTGTTGCCATGATGGGGTCTCCTCAAACCAACTTCAAAACGCTTTGAGTGTACCAGAAAATGAAAATTTCGAGAATTGTCTGCAACTGTAAAAATGAATTTAACGTACTATTAGTTGACCCGCTTTTTCCTTCATGTTAGACTCAAGGATTGCGAACCCCTCAAAGGAGGCGATATGCGCAACCGTCAGGGCTGTTTATCCGGCCTGTTTGAACTCTTTCTGCTCGACCGACTTTTCAATTGGCTCCAACGCCGGTTTGGTTTTGGCCGCGGCTGTTCGGGAATTGGCTGCGGACTCTTTTTCCTCTTTCTCTTCCTGGTTTTATCGTGTGGCGTGCTCACGCACACGAACTGGTTTCGAATTTTCTAAACATGCCTTTTCGCCTTTCGAGCTGGCTGGCGTTGATCGTTTTTTGGGTTTCGATTCCTCCGCAGGCCGCGCCGCAAATTGCGATCACTTCGCCGTTGCCGGGCGCGACGTTGCAAGGACAGGTCACGATTAATGGCACGATCGACGTGTCGAATTTTACATCGGCTGAACTGGCCTTTGCCTACGCCTCCGACTCGACCGGGACCTGGTTCCTGCTTCAAACGTTTTCTCAGCCGGTGGTAGATTCCACGCTCACCGTTTGGGATACCACCTCGCTCACCGATGGAGATTATTCGCTCCGCTTGCGAGTCTATTTGCAGGATGGCACGCTTCAAGACGTAACCGTGACAGATTTGCATTTACGCAACACGGCTACACAAGCGCCGCCGACTCCAACGTTGACTCTCACCGCGACTTCAACACCTGTCAGCGAATTGCCGACTCTTGAATCGACAATGCCGCCGGAGCCGACACTTCCCGCGCCGACCGCTTTACCGGCTGTCGTTTCATCATCGAATCCAACGCCCACGCCACTGCCTGCCAATCCCGCCGCACTGACATCGGCTCTTATCTTCTCGAACTTTGGCCGCGGCGCACTGTTGGTCCTGATCTTATTCGCTGTTTTTGGAATGTTCTTTCGTCTTCGCAAAACTTGATACTTGATTTGATATTCAACATATGACACCTGACACTTTCCTACTCATCGGTCTCGGCAATCCCGGCCGCGAATATAAAGATAACCGTCATAACGTTGGCTTCATGTTGATCGACCGCGTGGCTGTTCGTCTAAACGCGCGCGGCATGAAGCTGCAATCGAAAGCCATCGTTACAACTGCGACTTATGAAGAGAATAAACTCATCCTTGCCAAGCCGCAGACTTATATGAATCTCTCCGGCCACTCTGTACAGGGATTGGCGCATTTCTATAAGATTCCCCTCGAAAACATTCTCGTCGCGCACGATGATTTGGACTTGCCATTCGGAACATTGCGCGTTCGCCCCGGCGGCGGTCCCGGTGGACAAAAAGGCGTGGCTTCTACGATTGAGCATCTTGGGACAAAAGACTTCCCGCGCCTGCGCATTGGCATTGGTCGCCCGCCTGGCCGCATGGACCCGGCCGCGTATGTTCTGCAGGATTTCTCCAAAGATGAGATGTCCGCGTTGTCTGAGATTCTTGGTCGCGCCGAACAGGCCGCGTTGGAGTTTATCAAAAGCGGACTCGACTCAGCCATGAACAAGTTCAACGGTTCGGTTGATCTTTAAACGGACTCGTACTTTCAATTGGATTTATGGAATCTCTTCTACGAGCGATTCGTGATTTAACCCAATATCAGGAATTATTACACGCGGTGCAGGCCGAGTTGTCATTGCCCGGACTTGGCTTACCGCGTTCTGCGCGTTTACCTGTCTTGGCCGCACTGCATGCCGATTTGAATCGACCGATCCTGCTCGTTACAGACCGTGCCGATCACGCGCTTTCACTTTACGACGAATTGGGATTTTGGTTAAATGGCGCGCCGCGTTATTTATTTGCCGAACCGAATCCATTGTTCTATGAACAAGCCGCGTGGGGCGTTGCGACGCGCCGCGAACGTTTGCAAACGTTGACTGCCTTGGCCGCGTATCATTTACCGTTTGCGCAAAAGCCAGAGACTCATCCGGTAATAGTTGTCTCTGCGCGTTCGTTGATGACGCGCACTTTGCCGCGCCGTGATTATCTCAAAGCCTGCAAGAAACTATCCGCGGGCGAAAAAGCTCAACCGGAAGTTCTGTTGCATAGCTGGACTGCGACGGGTTATCAAAGAGTCAACACTGTGCTTGAGCCGGGGCAGTTCTCACATCGCGGTGGCCTGCTGGATATTTGGCCGCCGTCCGAATCGAATCCGGTGCGACTCGACTTCTTTGGCGATGAGATCGAAACCATTCGCCGCTTTGATCCGGCCTCGCAGCGCACGATTGAGAAATTAGAGTCGGTGTTGGTCACGCCTTCGCGCGAGTTCATCGCGTCCGATTCCCAAAATCCGAATCCCGACTCGCAATCCCCCGATTCTCAATTTACTGAATTTCACATTCCGCTGTTGCATCCACTTCCTGCCAGCCTGCTCGATTATCTGCCGAAGAAAACTTTGGTGTTGGCCGATGATCTTAGCCTGATCGAATCGGTGACGAATGAGATCGAAGAGCAAGCGGTTAACTTTCGGCATGAAAGTATCACAGAAGGGACTCTCGCATCCGACTTTCCAATTCCATATTTAACTTGGTCAGAGTTGAGCGACGGACTGAGCGAAAAATTCATGTTGGAATTGGGGTATTCGGGTGAGGAGATTCCTTCCGAAGAGTCGACCACGCATGGGTTGGCCGCGCAGTTCGGACATTTGGAACGATTCGCGGGTCGTCTCAAACCGTTTGAAGATTATCTGGCCGGTCTTCTCGAAAATGGCGGGCAGGCCGTGATCGTCTCGCGTCAGCGTGCTCGTCTAGAGGAACTTTGGCATCAGCGCGAAGCTGTTGTGGATCACGGATCGTCGGTCACGTTTATCGAGGCTTCGCTTTCCGAAGGCTGGCGACTTGGAAATTTATATCTCATCACAGACTCGGAAGTGTTTGGATGGGAGCGGCCTCAGCCGCGCATTCGCCAACAAACCGCCGCGGAAGCGCCGGAAACGTTCTACGCCGACCTGCAAACAGGTGACCTCGTTGTTCATGTGGATCACGGCGTTGGGCGTTTCGCGGGACTCGTCCAGCGTAACTTGGATGGTCATGACCGCGAGTTCTTGGCGGTTGAATATGAAGGCGGCGACACGCTTTACGTTCCCGTGCATCAGGCTGATCGTCTGACGCGCTACGTTGGCGCGGAGGGTGGGATTCCTTTGTTGGATCATCTCGGTGGTCAGGGTTGGTCGGAGAAAAAGTCGCGCGTCAAAGAAGCTGTTCAAAAAGTGGCTGAAGAACTTTTAGATTTATACGCGCGCCGACAAGTTTCTGTAGGCCATTCGTTCCTAGCGGATACGCCGTGGCAGAAAGAACTCGAAGATTCGTTCCCGTATGTGGAAACTGAAGATCAAAAGCGCGCGCTGTCCGAGATCAAACGCGACATGGAGTTGCCGCGCCCAATGGATCGCTTGTTGTGCGGCGATGTGGGTTACGGCAAAACTGAAGTCGCTTTACGCGCTGCCTTCAAAGCCGTGATGGACGGCAAACAGGTCGCGATTTTGGTGCCGACTACTGTGTTGGCGCAACAGCACTACGAGACCTTCATGCAAAGGCTGGCGGCCTTCCCGGTGAAAGTGGAAATGCTTTCGCGCTTCCGTTCGCCGCGTGAACAAAGTGAAATCCTTTTGGCGCTTGCGATGGGCGATGTGGACATCATCATCGGCACGCATCGCTTGATCTCTTCTGATGTTCAATTTAAAGATTTGGGTCTGGTCATTATCGATGAAGAGCAGCGCTTCGGTGTGACTCACAAGGAGCACCTGAAGAAGTTGCGTACCGAAGTGGATGTGCTGACTCTGACGGCTACGCCGATTCCGCGCACGCTCTACATGGCGCTGACCGGTGTGCGCGACATCTCCAATTTGAATACGCCGCCCGAGGAACGTTTGCCGATCATCACGCACGTTGGACCATATTCTCAGCGCTTGGTGAGACAGGCTATTTTGCGTGAGCTCGAACGCGGCGGACAGATTTTCTTTGTCCACAATCGAGTGCACACCATTGATGCGATGCGATCACATTTAAAGAATCTTGTACCCGAAGCGCGCGTGGATGTTGGTCACGGGCAGATGCCGGAGCAGGAACTTTCGGCGGTCATGCATCGCTTCACTTCAGGCCAGATCGATGTGTTGCTTTCGACCACCATCATCGAATCGGGTCTCGATATCCCAAACGCGAACACGTTGATCGTTGATCGCGCCGATACGTTCGGCCTTGCGCAGTTATATCAATTGCGCGGGCGCGTCGGCCGCGGTGCGATGCGCGCTTACGCTTATTACTTTCGTCATCGCAAAATGACGCCGACTCTCGAAGGCCAGCAACGACTCGAAGTGATTGCCGAAAATACACAACT
>DATKNJ010000041.1:0-2689 GCA_035541395.1 Anaerolineales bacterium | reverse complement strand
ATCCACAGCGAAATCTCGATCCGTGTAATGGATAATTCCATGTGAAGGGCGCTTGCCATAATTCTTTTCCACCAACAGGCAATATGCCGCCAATTGATAAATATGCGAATCATACGGCGCTTCGGGCGCGCGCCCGCTCTTCACCTCGACCGGGATGATTTGCCCGTTTTGCTGGACGAGGTAATCCGGCTTCCCAGTCAGACCGAGAGCCTGGTCATACAACGGACGCTCCAGCTTGCCCCAACCGCGCGTATCCGTATAAATGACGCGTCCGCTCGGCAAGCCGGTCTCGCCGCGCTGACGGTTGGATTGCAAAAGAAAGATAATTCCAAGCAGGAATAAAAAAAGAACGAGGTAAAGCATTAGATAAAACGGAAAGCCAGATAAGCAACCAGGAGCATCAGTGCGATCAGCAGGAGAAGCAAGCCAAAGCCGCGCGTGAGATTCGCAGCCAGCACCTTCCGCCCGTGCTGACGATGAAGTTCTGTACCCGCGACCAATTCGTTTTTGTTTTCCGATTCGAAACCCTCTTTGCGATACCACCAGGCGCGGCGGCAGTAGAGATAATTTCCGATTTCAGAAGCTCGAATCACGGGAGGCATGGCCAAAGTATAGCACAAATATTCTATTTTTAAAACCAGTCGACAGCAGCGAGCATTCAAATCCAACTACCCGCTTTCAGCCATCTTCCAGACGGTATAATCGCCGCATGTCCGATTTCCGTTTTTATCATCCTATTGAAGTCCGTTATGGCGATCTCGACCCGCAAGGCCACGTCAACAACGCCAAGCATCTCACTTACTTTGAGCAGGCGCGCGTCCAATATTGGGTGGACTTGGGGCTGTTCCGCAAAGACCAATCCTTTATGGAAATTGGCGTGATCGTGGCCGACATTCACATCACGTATCACGCGCCGATTCTTTGGGGAACGCCACTCAAAGTCGGCGTGCGGATTTCAAGAATCGGCAACAAGTCCATGACGATTGAACAAAGTTTGGAAAACGCGGAGACTGGCGAAGTCCACGCCAGCGGAACGGTCATCGCGGTAGCGTTCGATTACGCCGCACAGAAGACGATGTCCGTGCCGCAGGAATGGCGAGAGAAGATCAACGCGTTCGAGCAGTTGGAGGCTTAATGTCACTTCCCAAAATTGACTCCGATTATCTGGTTGAATTTTTAGTCAAGCTTCTCAACCTCCCCTCGCCTACTGGCTTTGCCGAAGAGGCGGTTGCATTCGTGGAAAAAGAATTTTCCGCGTTTCCGCAATTGAAATTGACTCGCACGCGCAAAGGCGCGCTGGTCGCAACATGGAATGGAAAGAGAAGCGATTCACCTCGCGCGCTCACCGCACATGTGGATACGCTCGGAGCGATGGTCAAAGAGATCAAGCCCAACGGCCGCTTACAACTCTCGCGCATCGGCGGATTGATCCTCAACGGCGTCGAGACCGAAGGTTGTTGGATACACACGTCCAAAGGCGAACGCGTACGCGGCTCGTACATGCTCAACATGGCCTCCGGTCATGTATATGGTGCAAAGGTCAATGAGACGACGCGCACCGAAGACGCGATGGAAGTGCGACTCGACGCGCGCGTCTCAAACCCAAAAGAAGTGCGGGATTTGGGAATCGGGGTCGGCGACTTTGTTTCGTTCGACCCGCGCGTGGAAGTGACGAATGGCTTCATCCGCTCGCGTCATCTCGACGACAAGGCCTGTGTCGCCGCTCTCGCCACAGCGATCAAAACTTTGACGGAAACAGGCCAAAGTCCCGCGCGAACCGTAACCTTCCTGATCAGCAACTATGAGGAAGTCGGTCATGGCGCGGCAACAGGGATTCCATCCGATGTGCATGAGCTGGTCACAGTGGACATGGCCGCGGTCGGTGAGGGTCAGGAGTCAGACGAGTTCCACGCCACGTTATGCGTGAAGGATAGCGGCGGGCCGTATCATCACGGATTGAGTCAGAAACTGCGCGCGCTGGCGGATGAAAATCAGATTCCATACAAAGTGGATATTTATCCGTATTACGGCTCGGACGGCGAAGCCTTTTGGCGCGCGGGCGGCGATGTGGCCGTGGCATTGATCGGCCCCGGCATCGATGCCTCGCACAATTACGAGCGCACACACCTTGACTCGCTGATCGCGACTACGAATTGGGTTTTAGCTTACCTGCTTTCCGAATCGTAGTTGGGTAATTAATCATCAGGCTTGATCGTCCTGACAGCAACATGACTTACGAAGAAGCCTCCATTGAAGCCAAGATTGGTTCATACGCGCCAAATTTTCGTCTGCCAGCTACCACTGGCAACGAAATAGCCCTTTCTGATTTCCGCAAAAAGTCTAATGTAATTCTGTTCTTTGTGCGCGAATATACTTGAATGCAATGTCGTTCACACGTCGCCCAGTTGGGGCGTATGGCTGAACAATTCCGCGAGGCAGGCGCTGAGATTATCGTGATCCTTGGCGATACAATCGAAAAGGCGCGTCAATATGCTGAGCTTTTAAAAGTTCCCTTCCCGATCCTTTCAGACCCGGAACGCAAAGTCTATCTCCAATATGAACTCGAAAAATATTTCTCGCTTTATCAGCGTACTGCTTCGCTCGTGATCGACCATGATGGTGTGGTACGTTACCTGAAACGCACCACCTTCCCAAACGTTTGGCTGCAGGAGAGTCGCGAACTGTACGG
>DATKNJ010000040.1:0-2189 GCA_035541395.1 Anaerolineales bacterium | reverse complement strand
ATACAGCGCGATACCTGTTGAGACCGCACCCAATCCTTCCCACGCGCCTACCGCGAAGAAACGCGCGGGTGCCAAGCCGGTGAGCACTGTGATCGTGAACACCGTGAAAGTCAACAGACGAAACGGAACGGTCCAGCCGTAAAACGCTTTTACATTGTTCGCGACAGCCAGCACGTAATATGCACCCATGTTGAAAGAGGCCATGGACGCGGCCATCATGTAGACGATGGTGTAATCACCGGCTGCGCGCTGGGCGCGGTCTAGCACGGTGAAGCCGAGGAGAGTAAGAAGAAATTCGGGGCGTATCAGGCCAATCAGTCCGAGCAGAAGCGCCAATACGCCGAAGATGAACATGGTCCAGCCGGAGGCATCTCGTATTTTTATCATGTTGTGAGTGTCCTTGTATGAGATGGCCAAATTATACACGTTCTTGGAACTTTTTTCTCCTGTGCTCGTCTCTTTCAGCAAAGGAGAGCCAATGAAATTGAGGATCTTTTATTTACTGGTCGTGCTGGCTTTATCGTTTACAGCTTGCGGCCCTCAGCCTGCAACTTTGGAACCAACTTCTCTGCCAACTGAAGTACCGATGACGCGAACGCCGTTTCCTTCCGCCGCCGCGCCTGTTCCCGCGACCCAAACCACAAACAGTGCCTGGGTCGAATACCGCGATCCTCGTTATGGATATGGTTTGGCCCTGCCTTGCTATTGGACGGTTTCGCCTACTCCCATGTTGGGAATGTTCGCAACCATGAGCGCCCGCAGTTATACCGATGAGTTTCTCAACTCGAACAGTGATCGCGGCAATTGGATCGGTGATCATTGGCCGGCCGGCGCGATGAATCTGAACGTCGTTGCCGTCGAAGGGATCGACCCATCGTTGAGTATGATAAATGCCATACGCCAGTTTTATACTTCCTATTCTTCAGAGCAGTCTCTGCTCTCTGTAGATGAAATTTCTTTTGAGGGTCGCACTGGTTATGTGGCAACGGTCGCAGGTGGATTGCAAGGCGGCGAAACAGTGCGCATCGTCTATTTTTCTATCAATCCCAATACTTTAGCTGCTTTTACTTTTTCGCCCTCCGAAGCATTGAATTCATCTGATGCTCAAGCGATCCTTTACTCCTTCACCTTGGCCGCGGATCAACCAGTTTCCTTTCCACCACAGAATCCAAGTGGTCCGCCCGGCGGTGGCCCGATCGCATGTGTGTATTAATTAAAAAAAGTCCGACTCACTTGAGCCGGACTTTTTTAATTCCGAGCATTTCAATCGCTTTTCTGCTATACTTAATATAATCAATGACGGCGTAAAAATCCTCCGAGGAAAACGTGGCAAAGCATTTGGTTTTGGTGGCTGGCAACATTGGCGCAGGGAAAACTTCACTGACGGAGCGAATCGGTTCGCGCTTGGGTTGGTGGACGGGGTATGAATCGGTAGCCGACAATCCATATCTCTCTGATTTTTATAATGATATGCATGCCTGGGCCTTCCATTTGCAGATTTTCTTCCTCGGCCATCGCGCCGAACAATATCTGGAGGCTGCACGCGACGCGCGTTCAGCCATTCTCGATCGTAGTATTTACGAAGACGCACACATCTTTGCTCGCGCACTTCATCACATGGGCAATTTGGCCGAACGCGATTATCTGGCATATCGCCGCTTGTTCGATCTCGTAGTGGACAGCCTGCCGCGTCCCGACCTGTTGATTTATTTGAAAGCGCCTATTACGGTTCTGATGAACCGCATTCGACGCCGCGCCCGCAATATGGAAACGGGCATTTCTTCTGATTATCTATCTCTGCTCGATTCATTCTATGACGAATGGCTGGCTGCTTTTGATTTATGCCCAGTGCTGACAATTCGCACCGACGATTTGGATTTTGTCCACCAACCGGGTCACCTCGAAACGGTTGTCCAGCGCATTCAAGATAAACTGGCTGGCAAAGAAATCATGGATTTGCGCGGCTAAAGGAAAACATTTTGTGTTTAATGGTCATCGCTACTTATTATGAATGAGACTGTCTTCTTAAAGATCCCTCTGTTCAGCAATCTTTCTCAAGATGAGTTGACTCAGCTTGTGCATGAATTGCCGGTTGAAGATTATGCTTCGGGTTCATATCTTTTCCGCGAAGGCGATTCGGGCGAAAGTTTATATGTGGTGATAGAAGGCAAGCTGGAGGTCCTGCTCGC
>DATKNJ010000039.1:0-7396 GCA_035541395.1 Anaerolineales bacterium | reverse complement strand
GGACCATAGTCCAAAACCTGCCGAACCTGCGTAGCGCCTTCGGGCGGGCCGACAATGCCTTTCTCTTCCATCTTGTCCACGAGACGCGCGGAACGCGTGTAACCGATTCGCAGGCGGCGTTGCAGCATCGAAACAGAGGCGCGTCCTTCGCGGCGGACGATGTCGATGGCCTCGCTCAATAACGGATCGCCTTCCTCCTGTTTTTCCATTTCGTCCCATAGCGGTTTTTGCTTGAGCGGTACGCCGCTTGGAATGGCTTCGGTTGGCGTGCCCGACACCGCGTATGGGCTCGCACCTCCCGCTTGCGTGCGCCAGTATTCCACCAGTTTTTGAATCTCATGATCGGATACAAACACACCTTGCAGGCGAACCGGCGCGGGCGCGTCTGGCGCCTGGTATAACATATCGCCGCGGCCGAGTAATCGTTCCGCGCCGGGCTGATCGAGGATGACGCGGCTGTCCACGCCGGAAGCTACAGCGAAGGCGATGCGTGCCGGGAAGTTGGCCTTGATCAAACCGGTGACCACGTCCACGGATGGGCGTTGGGTGGCGAGGATCATGTGAATACCGGTGGCACGCGCCAGCTGCGCGAGACGCGTGATCGTCTTTTCGGTTTCGTCCGGCGCGATCATCATCAAATCGGCCAGCTCATCGATGATGATGACGATATTCGGAAGTTTCTTGCTGCCCTGCAATTGCATGCGCGTGTTGTAATCCGTGATGTTGCGCGAGCCCGCTTTGGCAAACTCGTGATAGCGCTTATCCATTTCGCGCGTCATCCATTGCAGCGCACCGATTACGCGATCCATCTCAACCACCACCGGCCCCGCCAAATGTGGCACGCCGGTATAACCGGTCAACTCCACGCGTTTGGGATCGACCAGCACAAGTTTTAATTCTTCGGGTGTGTTATGCAACAGAAAACAAGTGATGATTGAGTTCACACATACAGATTTACCGGAGCCTGTGGTACCGGCTATCAGCAAGTGCGGCATATTTTCAAGGTTGGCAAAGATGGGGTGACCAGCCACATCTTGCCCGAGCGCAAAGCTCATCGCTTTGCGATTACGTTGGAACGTTTCGCTCTCCACCACGCTGCGCAACGTGACCAGCGCCATCTCATCATTGGGTACTTCGATGCCCACGTAACTATGACCGGGCACTGGCGCTTGGATACGGATGCGCGGCGCGGCCAACGCCAATGCGAGATCATCAGATAGCGACGCGATTTTGCTAACGCGTACGCGCGTACGCGCTCCGCCTCTTCCTTCGACGAAGAGCGGCTCCACACCGAATTGCGTGATCGTTGGCCCGCGGCTGATCTCCACCACCTGTGCGGGTGCGCCGAAGGAAGCTAACGTATCTTCTATTAAATGCGCGCGCTGTTGGATGAAGTCTTCGTTGATGGCGGGCGCGTTGCCTTCATCGAGGATGTCGCGCACCTGAGGCAGAGTCCAATGAATAATTGTTGTCGGGCTGCCAACGGTTGTGACAACAGTCGGCACGGGCGACGAAGGCGGCTTGGGAATTGCAGATTGTGGATTTGGCGCGAGCGGAGTGTATCCGTTTTGAGCAGCGGTGGCAGTTTCCGGCGAAGTTGGAGACGCATTTCGTTGGATCGATTTGCGCAGGCGCGCGGTTAATGGTCCAAGCCAGCGGAACAAATCCTGCACGGAGATGTCGAGAGTCATCGTCAGTGCGATGACCAACCAGGCCAACAGCGCGATGATCGCGCCCGCGCTGCCGAGACTGAACCATAAAATTCTTTGAAACAGACTGCCGAGATAACCGCCGCCGTCTCCATTCATTGCGACGGACTGCGCGGTTTCAGGCGTGGCGACCAATGCATGCAAAGCGGTCAGCAGCCAGAGATAAAAAATAACGCTGCCCACCGCGCGTTCGAGAGAAAGCGGCGGGGTGCGTTCGATTTTTCTGAAGATTAGCCAAAGCCCGAAGAACAACAGACCCAATGGCAAGACGTATGTGCCCCAGCCAAAAATTTGTTCCAGAAAGAAGATCGTGCCGCCGACCAGATCGCTGCGATTAGCCGAGATCAAACCCAACAGAATCAATACACCAATGGCTGTGAGGATGATACCCACCACATCGAGGCGGCGCTCCGGCGAAAGCTGTTCCCACCATGAAAGCGCGGGCGGTGGCGGCACGGCTTGTCTACGAGAAGAACTTTTGGCGCGCGTTGATCCCTTTGAGGAAAGAATTTTCCCCTGTGGTTTTCCGCTTCTTTTTACAGGCGAGTTTGGTTTCTTGAGAGGCATGGGATGAGAGTAAGTCGTTCGTTCTTACATTGAATCATTATAGCACAAATGGTCTGTTATCCTTTAAGGTACAATTATTCGATTCCCTTTAAGGACGATAACTTGTTCGAAATTCTTTTTCTGGGTACGTCGGCTTCTGCCCCTTCGGCCAAGCGCGGGCTTCCTGCTCAAATTGTTTCTCATAACGAATATCGTTTTTTGGTGGATTGCGGCGAAGGCACACAGCGACAAATCCTGCAATCTGGCGCGGGCTTTAAACGCCTGACGCGCGTTCTGCTTACACATGGTCATCTCGATCACATTCTCGGTTTGGGTGGTTTGCTTTCCACGTTTCTGCGATGGGAAGCTATTGATGAACTCGAAATCTACGGGGGACGTTCCACGCTCGACCGCGTCCGCAGTTTGATCGATGGGGTTGTTTTGCGCGGCAAGGGAACGCCCATGCCTCTGCGCATGAACGAGATCAAAGCTGGCACGTTTTTCGAGGCAGAGGATTTCACTGTGATGGCATTTCCAGTTACCCATCGTGGGCCGGATTGTTTGGGTTACGTGTTCGAGACAAAAGCACGCCGTCCGTTTTTGAATGAAAAAGCGGACGCGTTGGGAGTCCCGTTCGGGCCGGAACGAAGTGAGCTGGTGGCCGGTAAAACGTTGACTCTGTCCGATGGCCGCCGCGTCAAACCGGATGAAGTGCTGGGTCCGTTACAGCGCGGAACCAAACTCGTTATCGTGGGCGATACCGGGCGGACGGATGACATCTTCGAGTTCTGTAAGGACGCGGATGGTCTGGTCATCGAATCAACTTATCTGGATGCCGAAGCCGATATGGCGAAGCAGTTCTCGCATCTGACCGCGCGCCAGAGCGCGGAACTTGCTGTCAGGGCCGGAGTTAAACAGTTAGTCCTAACGCACATCTCGCGCCGTTATCGCGAGAAGGATGTCTTGGCCGAGGCTCAATCTGTTTTTTCAAGTGCAGTTGTGGCGCGCGACTTTGATACATTTCACTTTAAACGTGAAGGATAATTTTATACATGGACGCCATGCGAGAATACACGTTCGGAATCTTGACTTCCGGAGGTGATGCCCCGGGCATGAATGCCTGCCTGCGCGCGGTGGTGCGCGCAGGGACAACACACAATGCGCGCGTGATCGGTATCAATAATGGTTTCGAAGGACTCATCAACGGCGAATTTCGCGTAATGGGGCCGCGCGATGTGGGTGGCATTTTGCAGCGCGGGGGAACGATCTTACAAACGCGACGCAGCGAACGCTTCAAAGAAGCCAAAGGTCAACGCGAGGCGATTCGTCACATGAACGAAGCTGGCATGGATGGTTTGATCGTGATCGGTGGCGAAGGTTCGATGAAAGGCGCGCACACGCTGGCGAAACAAGGGATTAACGTAGTTGGCATTCCGGCCAGCATCGATAATGATGTGTGGGGCAGCAACATGGCGATCGGTGTGGATACCGCCCTGAACACGATCATGGACGCGGTGGACAAGTTGCGCGATACAGCTTCGTCACATGGACGCGCCTTCTTAATTGAAACAATGGGACGCGGTTCTGGTTATTTGGCAGTGATGGCTGGAATTGTATGTGGTGCGGAGATGGTGTTGGTTCCGGAAGCCACGGTGACATTGCAGGAAGTGGCCGACGCGATTGAAGACGCGTATCGTCGTGGTAAAGATCACGCCATCATTCTTGTTGCAGAAGGCGCGAACTTTTCTGTTACGGATCTTGCAAAATCCTTGGATGAAATGGATATCGGTTTTTCCACGCGCGTGACGATCCTCGGTCACATTCAGCGCGGCGGTTCGCCGACTGCGTTTGATCGTCTGCTGGCGGCGCGCATGGGCGTGAAAGCTGTCGAATGGTTATTAAATGGAAAAGTGGATGTGATGACCGGTTTGCATGGCCGCGGGATCGAAATGGTTCCGCTGGAGGAAGTCACTACAAAAAGCCAGCAAGCCAACGAAGAATATTATCAAATGGCGCGGGTGTTGGCGCGATAGCCGTTAGTGATTAGCTTTTAGGCGTTGGATGAACACGTTGAGCATCTTGTGAATCTCGATAAGACTACCTTCCAAATCC
Organism: Anaerolineales bacterium; assembly: GCA_035541395.1. GTDB lineage: Bacteria > Chloroflexota > Anaerolineae > Anaerolineales > Villigracilaceae > JACPVF01. The sequence goes on along the minus strand of DATKNJ010000039.1, from coordinate 3,029 downwards.
TGGTAGATACTGTCGGAGATATATGAAAGATTGTGAGCAAAAAGCAGAAGATATCCCAGTTCGCTTGAAGACTCCATCGCAATTTTAAAATAGCGGCCAAGTTCAGCGTCAGAGTCTTTTCCACAGCCTTCTGCAATATTGGTTGGAATGGATACCGCGGCGCGTTGAATCTGATTCGTCAGCGCGTACAATTCCTGTTTTGGAAAAGACGACGAGGTTTTATAAATCGCAAGTGTTAGTCTATGCGATTTTCCCAAACCTTCAATGTCTAAAGTCTTTCATGCTCTTCTCCTCATCGCTAATGGCTAACCGCTAACAGCTAATTGCTAAATCATCGTCGGCTCTTCGTACACTCCAAACACTTCTTTCATCACGCTGATGATCTCGCCGAGCGTGGCATACGAGCGCACCGCCTCCAAAAGATATGGCATGGTGTTCTCTGTGCCTTGTGCGGCCATACGCAGTTTATCCAAGGCTTGGCCGACGCGCCCGCTGTCGCGCGTTTTGCGGAGTTCGGCCAGCCGCGCTGCTTGTCGATCATAGCCTTGTGGATCCATTTCAAGGATCGGCACTGCAAGAGGTTTTTCTTCTGCGTATGCGTTCACGCCAACAATCTTACGCACGCCTTCGTCGATTTCGCGCTGATAGCGATAGGCCGCGTCCGCGATCTCGCTTTGCATGAATCCTTTTTCGATGGCGGGAATGACTCCGCCCAATTCCTCGATGCGACGGAAATAATCATAGGCTTGTTTTTCGATGCGGTCGGTCTGGGCCTCGACGAAGAAACTGCCACCGAGTGGATCGATCGTGTTCGCCACTCCCGACTCTTCTGCAATGATCTGTTGTGTTCTCAGCGCGATCGTGACCGCGTGTTCTGATGGCAACGCTAATGCTTCATCGAGGGAATTGGTGTGCAGACTTTGAGTCCCGCCGAGCACCGCAGCCAGTGCCTGGATTGCGACGCGTACGATGTTATTCTCCGGCTGTTGCGCGGTGAGGCTGACTCCCGCGGTCTGCGTGTGGAAACGCAACAGCCATGAACGCGGATTCTTTGCTTTGAATGTTTCCTTCATCTCGCGCGCCCAAATACGACGCGCGGCGCGATACTTGGCGATCTCTTCAAAGAAATCATTGTGCGCGTTGAAAAAGAACGACAAGCGCGGCGCGAACTCATCCACATCCATGCCGCGCGCGATGCCCCAACGCACATATTCGAATCCATCTGCTAATGTAAAAGCCAATTCCTGCGCGGCGGTCGAACCAGCCTCGCGGATGTGATATCCGCTGATTGAGATCGTATTCCACTGAGGAACGGTCGTTGTGCCGAATTCCATCGTGTCCACAACGAGACGCATGGAAGGTTCCGGCGGGAAGATAAATTCTTTCTGCGCGATGAACTCTTTTAGAATATCGTTCTGCGTAGTGCCGCGCAGTTGATCGGGACGAACACCTTGTTTTTCCGCGGCCGCGATATACATGGCCCAAATGATCGCGGCGGGCGAATTGATCGTCATGCTGGTGGAAACTCTATCGAGCGGGATTCCATTCAGCAGAATCTCCATATCTTTCAATGAAGAAACTGCCACGCCGCATTTGCCAAATTCGCCGAGCGCTTCGGGCTGATCGGTATCGTAGCCCATCAGCGTGGCGAGATCGAACGCGATGCTCAACCCGGTTTGGCCCTGATCGAGTAAATATTTGAAGCGGGCATTCGTCTCCTCTGCAGTGCCGAAACCGGCGAACATGCGCATCGTCCACAGTTTGCCGCGATGCAGCGTCGGGTGGACTCCGCGCGTAAACGGGTACTCACCCGGAAGTCCAAGATCGGAAGCGTAATCCAGATCGGCAACATCGAGCGGAGTGTAGAGTCGACTGATCGGTTCGGAGGAGGTTGTGATGAATTTATCCTGCCGTTCGGGCAGGGAGGCGAGTGTTTTGTACAGGCTGGTTTCTTCCCACTGTTCGAGCGAGTCTTTCAATTCGTCCAATTTCTTTTTATCATACATGGACAACTCCTTTGGCGAAGAGCAAATTATACTTTAGACGTTCTACCGTCTGTCAGCGCGGAGACCATTCTGGTATACTCCTCGACAGTTGGAGCATCAAGAACATATGCCTCGTTTTGAAATTGACGTTGACCCTGTTGACCATATCACGTCCGATGCCATCGGCAAGCCCGGACAGCGCGTGTTTTACATTCAGGCCTGGCAGGACCAGCGCATTGTGACGGTGATCATCGAAAAGGCGCAGTTGCAATCGCTGGCGGTTGGCATCGAGCAATTCCTGGCGCAGGTCATGTCGGAAAATCCAGACGTGGAAGAGGCCTCGGGCGATTACATCGAAGACAAGATGCACATCCATCCGCCGGTGGAGCCGCTCTTCCGCGTGGGCGAAATTGGTCTCGGTTATGACAAAGAGCGCGATCTGGTGGTTTTATTTGTGAAGGAACTTCTGCTCGAAGATGCCGACCCGGAGTCGGCGGCAGTGGTGCGCTTCTGGACGACGCGCTCGCAGATTCGCTCGATGGCGCGTTGGGGCGCGGAGATCGCCCAACGCGGACGTCCGATCTGTCCGCAGTGCGGCCAACCGATGGAACCGGAAGGTCATTTCTGCCCGAAGAAGAACGGACACAAACATTAGTGTTATCTGTGAACGAACCTAGCGATCTTCAAAACATTCTTCAAACTAGTCTATTCGAAGTCAAAGGCCAATTCATGCTTGGCTCGAACTACACGTTCCTCGTCAAGTTGAATTGCGATGGCCGGGAAATTTCCGCGGTCTATAAACCGTCGCGCGGCGAACAACCGTTATGGGATTTTCCCGATAACACATTGGCGCAGCGCGAAGTGGCCGCATATCTGATCAGCGAAGCGCTTGGGTTTCACTTTGTTCCGTTTACCACGCTGCGCGAAGATGGCCCGCTCGGTCCTGGTTCGCTTCAACAATATATTGAGTACGATCCCGAATATCATTACTTCAACTTCACACAGGAAGATAAAGAACGTCTGCGCCCGGCGGTGTTGTTCGAT
>DATKNJ010000038.1:0-3615 GCA_035541395.1 Anaerolineales bacterium | reverse complement strand
CATTACGATTTTTTCTTCCACATCGAAGACCTGATCGCCAGCCTGGCCAAAGCCTGGTTCGCGCGATCAGCTGATCTCCGCGCGTTGGATCAGGCTCGGGAGTTGGACCCGCTCTGGTTCCAGTCAAACCGAATGCTGGGCGGAGTCTGTTATGTGGATTTATTCGCGGGAGACCTGGAAGGGATCCGGTCGAAAATCCCATACTTCAAAGAACTCGGCATAACTTACTTGCACCTCATGCCGTTCTTCAAGGCTCCTGAAAACGAGAACGACGGTGGCTACGCGGTCAGCAGTTATCGGGAGGTTCATCCGCCGCTGGGTACAATGGAGCAATTGGCCTCGCTCTCTCGCGATCTGCGTCAAGCGGATATCAGTTTGGTACTGGACTTGGTTTTCAATCACACATCAGATGGACATCAGTGGGCAGAACGCGCCAAAGAAGGCGACTCTGATTATCGGGATTACTACCGCATCTTCCCGGACCGGAACTTGCCCGATGCTTATGAGCGCAGCCTCCGGGAAATCTTCCCCGATGAACATCCCGGTGCCTTCACTTCTCTCTCCCATTTTGGGTTGCAAGATGCAGGCTGGGTCTGGACCACTTTCCATTCCTATCAATGGGATTTGAACTATGACAACCCAATCGTTTTCAATCGTATGGCAGAGGAAATGTTATTTCTGGCCAATCAAGGTGTAGAAGTCTTGCGACTGGACGCGGTCGCGTTTATCTGGAAACAACTTGGCACAAGCTGCGAGAACCTGCCAGAAGCACACGCTTTGATTCAAGCTTTCAATGCCGTTGCTCGCATTGCCGCTCCGGCACTCCTCTTCAAATCAGAAGCCATTGTCCATCCGGATGAAGTAGTGAAATACATCCATCCGCAGGAATGCCAGCTTTCCTACAATCCTTTGAGCATGGCTCTGCTGTGGAATTCTTTAGCTACGCGTGAAGTCCGATTGTTGAGTCAGGCGTTGGCCGAGCGCTTTAAAATCGACTCTCATTGTGCCTGGGTCAATTATGTGCGTTGTCACGATGACATCGGTTGGACTTTCTCAGATGAGGACGCGGCCCGTTTGTGGATCAATAGCGGTGACCACCGCCATTTTCTGAACGAGTTCTATCGCGGACGTTTCCCCGGCAGTTTTGCGCGCGGCTTGCCTTTCCAGGAAAATCCCAAAACAGGCGATTGCCGAATTAGCGGAACTTGCGCCTCATTGGCAGGATTGGAAAAGGCTTTGAATGAGGAAGGCCCAAACGAAGTCGAATTGGCTGTTCGTCGCATCGGCCTGCTTCACGGGATCATCCTCACGCTGGGCGGCATCCCTTTGATCTACCTCGGCGATGAAATCGGGATGCTCAACGATTACAGTTATCGCGACAATCCTTCCCACGAACGCGATAGTCGTTGGGTGCATCGTCCCAAAGCGGATTGGAAAAAATACGCGTTGCGAAATGACCCGGCCACCATAGAAGGACGCGTGTATCAAAACCTGCGAGAATTGATCGAACTGAGAAAGCATCATCCAGTGTTCTCCGGGGGCGAGTTGGAAATATTGGATACCGGGAATCAGCACGTACTTGGTTACGCTCGCTTATATCAGGGACAGCGCGCCATTCTCTTCGCCAATTTCTCAGAAGCACCACAGATCGTGCCTGCTCACGTTATGGATCAGTATCACTGCACTCATAAGGAAAAAATCCACGGCACGGGGGAAATTACTTCCGCGGGTTTGAATTTATCTCCTTACGAACTTCTAATCATTCAATAGACGACAAGTGGAGCGAGTTGTCACTCGCTCCACTTGTTTCACGAGGTGGGGCACCCTCCCCAAACGATTAGTTCGGCAACTCGTCAATCAGGCGATGCGGAAAGCAAACGCGACTCTTACAATCTTCATATCAACTCGTGTTATAAAAGGAGCAACCATGAGCGACACAAAAACTCTTTCTGCACTTTCTGATGGAATTACCGCCGCCGTAGAAACTGCCTCCGCTTCCACACTTCTTGTGGACGCGCGCCGACGTTTTCCCGCCAGCGGGATCGCGTACGCGGCAGATTTGATTCTCACCGCGGATCACGTAGTGACACGCGATGAAGACATTCGCATCGGCCTACCCGATGGTAAGTCACTGCCAGCGACGATTGCCGGCCGCGATCCCGGCAGCGACCTCGCGCTTCTGCGCCTCAGCGAAAAAGCGCTCACGCCCGCCAAAACAGATAAAAATCCGAAAGTCGGCCAAATCGCGCTAGCGCTTGGCCGTCCATCCGAAGCAGGCATGCAAGCCTCATTCGGCATCATTACTTCCATCAATGGTCCCGCGCGCACTTGGCGTGGCGGCCTGCTTGATCAATTTCTGCAAACTGAAACGGTTCCATATCCCGGCTTCTCCGGCGGCCCGCTCGTCAATGCGAATGGCGAAGTGCTCGGTCTCAATACCTCCGGCCTTACGCGCGGCGAGGCGCTCACGATTCCTATCAGCGTGGCGTGGCCGATTGCCGAGTCGCTCGCGCAGCATGGCACAGTCAAACGCGGCTATCTCGGCGTACGCACACAGCCTGTTGAAAATGGTTTGTTGATTCTGTGGCTCGAAAAAGGCGGCCCAGCCGAACAGAGTGGATTGCTGGTCGGCGATATTCTTGTCAAAGTCAACGGCCAAAGGCTGGATGATTCCGACGCGTTGTTTGCGGCGCTCAACAGCGATGTGGTCGGTAAGAAAGTGGATGTGGAACTTCTGCGCGGCGGCCAATCGCAGAGTTTGAAAGTCACTGTAGGCGAAAGGAAATAATTTGACTCGCGTCCTGCTGATCGCGCCGGTCCCCGCCATGCGCCTCGGATTGCGCGCTTTGCTTGCCGATTCCGATATTCAAATCATTGGCGAAGCAGATCGGCTGGACTCTCCCGATATCTACGACGCGGAGGCTGATGTATTGATTTACGCTTCGGCCTCCGCCTCTTTTCTGGACCTCGAAGTTGATTCTGTTAAAAGGGCCGCGTTCCTCCTCTTGACCGATGACCCGCTCAACGTTCAGGCTTTGACGCGTTCGCGTCAAATTTGGGGAGTCTTACCAATTGAGTCATCCCGCGAAGAGTTGCTAGCCGCCATCCACGCGTTATCCGAGGGATTGATCGTAGGCGCAGCTACATTATTTGAATCGTTCCTTAATCCGCGACTTATACTTGAAGACGACCCTGAATCACCATCATTGAGTGACCGCGAACTTGAAGTGTTGGATTTACTCGCACAGGGCATGGCCAACAAACAGATTGCGGCCGCGTTGGGCATCAGCGAACACACTGTGAAATTTCACGTTTCATCTATTTACACTAAATTGGATGTGACTAATCGCGCTGAAGCTGTTCGGCAAGGGGTGCGCCGCGGTTTGATCGCGATTTAATATGTTTCTGTTGGGGATAAAAAACTTTAAGCCAGTATAATCAAAATATATCTTCGGGACGGGGAGGGATGGTGGGGTATGTTGGTGACCTACTGGCCACTCATATGGCCACGATGCTGTGCTGGCATAGGATTGATCCTATTTTTTATTTGGGGATGTATGGCCTATGCTTATTTGGTTAACAATAAGCTTCCTGCAAACAATGAAAATAAAAAAA
>DATKNJ010000037.1:0-2845 GCA_035541395.1 Anaerolineales bacterium | reverse complement strand
GCCGGATGTTCCATCAACATATTTTGACTCGTAAGAATAGAATTCGCGGCTTGGCAGAACTTCACCGGGTACGGATGCGTGGGGATCGTCATTACCCAATACACTGATTTCAATCTCGCGCGCATTCGCCACACCGTGTTCCATGAGCACACGTCGATCATACAGCGCGGCTTCCATCAATCCTTCCTGCAAGTCCGAACGGGAATGGCACTTCGTCACGCCGACGGAAGAGCCAAGGTTGGCAGGCTTGGTGAAGATTGGATATGCGCTGATTTTCTCCGCTTTTCCGATGACGGCGTTTATATCCTTTTCAATTTCGGAACGTGACACAAACACGGACTCCACAGTCGGAATGTTATTCGTGCGCATCACGTCCTTGAAGATTCCCTTGTCCATGCCAACCGCTGAGCCAACCACGCCCGCGCCGATGTAGGCTACGTTCGCCATCTCGAATAAACCCTGAATTGTTCCATCCTCTCCGAATGTTCCATGCATTAAAGGGAAGAAAACATCTATATCGGATGCCTTTTCGATCTGCTTGTCTCTCAAAACGAATACGCCGCCGTGGGATGGATCTGGCGAAATAACAGCAGGCTCCAAACTGTCGAATATTCCCTTTTCAAACTTGCCAAGCACATCTTCGCCAGTCAACCATTGACCCTCAAGTGTGATCCCGACCTGAGTCACCTCATATTTTGCGGGATCGAGCACCGATAACACCGAACGCGCAGACATCAGCGAGACTTCGTGTTCACCAGAGCGTCCGCCAAATATCAATGCAATACGGAGTTTCTTTTTATTCACCATTCACCAACCAATTCAATTTCCAGTTCCAATGTAATACCAAACTTTCCTTGAACAGTGCGTTGCGCCAACTCAATCAGCGCGCGGATATCGCCGGCTTTTGCTCTGCCATGGTTGACGAAAAAGTTTCCATGCACGAGGCTGATCTCAGCGTTGCCGATGCGGGTTCCTTTTAGTCCCGCGGCTTCGATCAATCTTCCAGCAAAATCGCCCGGTGGGTTTTTGAACATTGAACCCATACTTGCGCCCGGCGGTTGTGTGGACTTGCGACGTTCGCTGAACTGACCGATTTTAACAGACACTTCCTCTTTTGTCGCGTTTTTTAAACTCAATTCAGCGGAAAGCACAAGTGCCCTGCTCCCCTGGCGTTTCAGGACACTGGTCCGGTAATCATATTCCATTTTTTCGACAGGCCACCGTTCACGTCCTGCCTCGGTTAATATCTCAGCCCAAATCAAATTGCCTGCCATATCCGATTCAAATGCGCCGGCATTACCATACACTGCACCGCCGACTGTGCCGGGAACCGTGGCAGCCCATTCAAGCCCCGAAAAACCCCTTGCTGCACAGCGGTTGGCAAGGTTGCTGAACACAATGCCCGATTCGACCCAGACCCTGGGCTGGCTTCCACCTTCAAATCGGACTGCCTTTGCTCGATTTAACACCGTAATTCCACGCACACCCTTGTCGCTGATCAACACATTCGATCCACCGCCGAGCGTGAAGCAGGATAAACCGTGATCCCAAATCAGCTTCATGATCTCCGCCAGTTTGTCCGATGAATTGGCAGTAATTAAATAATCCGCCGGGCCGCCGATGCGCGCGGATGTAAATCGGGCAAGGGATACGTTCGCCTTTACCTTGTCGCCAAATTCAGCCAGGAATACATCCATGGGCAAAGCGAGAGATTTCATAATCTGTCTGTGCTCAAATGGTTGATCAACTTTACAATCGCCTTCTGCTTTTCGCGTTTGGTTCTCGCCTCGGGCGATTCCAGGATCGTCTGAGCGGCTTCATTCTGCCGTTCATTATCGGCGTGGACCAAAACCATTTTCAACGGCGGAAGGCCTACGGTCTCAGAGTAATATATGCGCTTGATCTTATCGTCCATGCAACAACTCGCTTTCATAATCCAGCCAATACGTTGGCACTGACTTGATCTGCATCACCAGCGGAAAGGACGAGCAGTACATCGTTACGCTGCAAATGCTTAAGTAAATATTCTGTTGTCTTGTCGAGCGATGCAATAAAATGAACCGAAGGATACGGCATTGCACTCACGACTTCCGCCGAGGAGAAATCCTGTTTGGGCTCGCGTGACGGATAAATTTCCGTTACGATGATTTCATCTGCATCCTGGAAGGCGCGCGTGAACTCATAGAAGAGCGCCTTGGTGCGCGAATAGGTGTGAGGCTGCCATACCACCCAAATGCGACATGTGGGGTAACGGACGCGCGCCGCGGCCAGCGTGGCTTTAATCTCGGTGGGATGATGAGCATAATCGTCAATGACAATGACACCGCGCTTCTCGCCTTTGACTTCGAAGCGTCGTCCCGTGCCCTTGAAATACGAGAGTTTCGCGGCAGCTTCTTTGAGGGGCAAACCCAGAGTGGCAATGACCGCAAGTGCAGCTAGTGCGTTTCGAATATTGTGTTCTCCCGGCACTTGAAGCGAGACATGAACGCTTTCAAGCTCGCCAATATTGGTTGTGGCATCGAAATCAAAGCCACCCTGCCCGGTATTGGCTTGGAGCGAACGCGCTTGCATCCAATGGGATGCATTAATGGTCATATCGGCTTGAATGTTATAAGCGACGACATGGCGTCCTTCGCGTCGGGCTTTATTGAGAAGTGCTGCCGCACCGCTGTTTTCTACACACCCGATCAAGGTACCATCCTCAGGCAATAGCGCGACGAACGATTCAAACGCCGAAGTCATGTCTTCAAAGGTTGGATAGCAATCCGGATGATCGTGTTCCAGATTGGTCACAACTTCGATTCGCGGCTTGAGCCCGAGGAACATGCGATCGTATTCATCTGCC
>DATKNJ010000036.1:0-4997 GCA_035541395.1 Anaerolineales bacterium | reverse complement strand
CGCCCGCCGCTTGTCGGACGCGCGTTATGTGCAGCAACTGATAGACGCCGGTCTCGATCATGTGCAGATCACAGTCGAATCATGCAACGAAGAAATTCATGACGAGATGATGCGCGCCAAAGGCGCCTTCAAACAAACCGTTGCCGGACTCAAGAACGTGTTGGCGTCCAAACTCTATGTGATGACCAACACGACCATGCTGCGCACGAACGTGGATTTCATTCCAGATACTTTGGACTTTCTCGCCGACCTGGGCGTCCCGACGATTGGATTGAATGCGTTGATTCACTCGGGCCACGGCTTGACGGTCGGCACGGGCTTGCATGAAAACGAACTGCAACCCATTCTGGATATTGCCACGCGTAAAACCGCCGAGCGCGGACAAAAACTGATTTGGTACACGCCTACGCAATATTGCGAGTTCGATCCCACGGCCAACAACCTCGGCGTGAAAGGCTGCACCGCCGCGCTTTACAGTATGTGCATCGAATCGAATGGGGATGTCTTGCCCTGCCAATCTTATTATTATCCACTTGGAAATTTCCTCACCGATTCGTGGACCTCGATTTGGAATCATAAGTTATCGGTACAATTACGTGAGCGGCAGAACCTGCCGTTCAAATGCGAGACCTGTTCACTCGTCGCGGAGTGCGGCGGCGGATGTCCGCTCAATTTTGAAAACCATCGCGAACAATTTGGCGTGAACCGTGAAGTCGTTCCGCTGTCCGTTTTGAATTAGGCTACGAACACAGAGTTTGGAGAACACATGAACATCTTCAACCGTCTTGCTGATCGCTTCTCGAAAGTGGAACATCTGCCCGAAGGATTGCATCACCTGCAAACTTCACACAATGAAAAGCCTTATCGCATTCATTTGCGTTTGCAAAAAGATGGTACGGGCATCTTGATTCTGAACGCTTCCACGATTCTGCATTTGAATTCCACCGCCGCGGAATATGCCTTTCATTTCATCAAAGGCGCTGCACCAGAAGAAGCCGCCAAGCAAATTTCAAAGCGCTATCGCATTAGCAAAAGTATCGCGCTACAGGACTATAACGACTTTGTAGATCGAATCCAAACTCTGGTAACGACTCCTGATCTCGATCCCGTTTCTTATCTGGACTTCGATTTGGCCCAGCCTCATTCAGCAGATCTCACTGCTCCGCTGCGCCTCGACTGTGCACTCACTTATCGACTGCCAGCCGATACACAAGCCGAATACGCGCCGACCAAACGCGTCGACCGCGAACTCTCCACGGAAGAATGGAAAATGATTCTGGATAAGGCTTGGATCGAAGGCATCCCGCACATTACATTCACGGGCGGTGAAGCCACATTGCGCGAGGACTTGCCCGAATTGATCGCGCAGGCCGAAAAGAATGGCCAGGTCTGCGGTCTCCTCACCGATGGCTTGAAACTGGCCGATAAAAAATATCTCGAGCTGTTATTGCAAACCGGTCTCGATCACATCCTCTTCATGCTCCAGCCCGAGCAGCCAAAATCATGGGCTGCGCTCGAAACCATCATGCCGGAAGATATATTTGTCACCGTGCACATTACACTGAATCGCGACAATATCAAAAACGCGGGAGAGACTCTGGAACGTTTGGCAAAGTTGGGCGTACAAAGTTTATCCCTCACTCATTCCGATTCGCCTTCAACCGAAGCCTATGACGCGCTGCGCAACAAGGCCGCGACATTAGGCCTCACGTTGCGCTTCGATCTGCCTGTGCCTTATTCTGCCGATAACCCTGTGGCCACCGAAACAGAAGAAGATCATATTCCGGACGGCGCGGGCAAAGCCTGGCTGTATGTGGAACCGGATGGTGATGTTTTGCCAACGCAAGGCATGGCCGATCAAGTCCTCGGCAATTTTCTGCGCGACGATTGGAAAACCATTTCTCATCGCCAATGAACTGGCATGCGCGCTATTCCCAGCAGGCCAGATGGACTCGCGACCTGCGGGCTTATATCTTCGACAAAATAAAACTGGACAACGCGAATCGCGTGCTTGAAGTCGGATGCGGCACCGGCGCGATTCTCTCCGAACTGCCCACTCACCCTTCGCTTCACGGCTTGGACCTTGACCCTGCCGCGCTCGCCCAAAGCCGAATCAACGCATCTGCAGCTACGTTGACACAAGGCAATGCTTTACATCTTCCTTACCAAGATAATTCATTCGATATCGTTTATTGTCATTTCTTATTATTGTGGACGCGCGATCCATTACAAGCTTTGTTTGAAATGAAACGCGTGACGACAACAAGCGGATACGTCATCGCGTTTGCAGAACCCGATTATGCACATCGAATCGATCAACCAAGCGAGCTTATTCAATTAGGGAAATGGCAAACGGAAGCCTTGAAAAGACAAGGCGCGGATCCAACTCTCGGCGCGCAGTTGGCGAAATTATTCTTTCAGGCGGGCATCAATACCAATGAAGCGGGAACCATTCAAGGCGTCGAGAATGAAGCGCCGCGCGCGGAATGGGAATTGGAATGGGCGGTGATCGAATCCGATTTGGCGGGATGGGTTCCGGATAAAGACATCCAAAGAATGAAGCTTTTAGATCAAACCGCGCGCGAGCAGGGAACGCGCGTATTGCATGTGCCCACTTACTTCGCGTGGGGACATACATAAGGCAGTGTTATACTGGCGGCATGCCTGCCCCCCAAAAAAACGAAATCTGTTATCTGTTAGCCTTCCCTGACCACGTTGAATCAACGCCCGAACCTCCCGAACAAATTCGCGGTCTCAAGGACGCGCCCTATTTTCAACCTGTGGATATCGTCGTCAAAACACTGGGGCAGGCCGAAGTACAGGCCGGAGGCGTGCAGGTTTCGGTTCATCGTCAGCGTTTCGATGAACGCATTCAGATCGTCGAGTGTCATTTCCAAATGGAAGGCGTGCTCGACCCGGAAGTTATCCAACAGCGCGAGGTTGTCCAAAGAAATTTGCAGGAACGATTCATCCCAATTGAACATCGCAACTCAGGCATGTTCGAGGAATACGTCGTCCTTTTGATGGTGGGCGCGAAACCAACGCCTGAAACATATTTGCAAAAAAACAGCATCGCCTTGGCGCGCTTCATTCGCGCCGCGCGCCAGGCATTCGACAAACAGGAGATCGAGCAAATCCTGAGTTCGCGCGTGCGTTATTCTAAAAACGACCTGACGCTGGTGGATTGGGAAGCGGCCATCATCATCGCGCCGGATGGCGATTTCCAATCGGACATCGAATTATTGAAGGTCGGCAATTATCAACTGCTGCGTTATCGTATGTTGGATACCAGTGTGGAAACCAGCCTGCGCCGCGTGCGCGAACAGTTCCGCGCCGACCCACGTCGTTTTCGTCTCGGTCCCACGCGCGGACAGCTCCGCCGCATCGTGCAACTGCGGCTCGACATCATGCTTGACTTCGAGCACACCGAACAAAACCTTTTGCTGATCGGCGATTGGTATTCGGCGCAACTCTATCACGCCATTCGAAATGAGTTCTATCTCGAAGAATGGAAACAAGCGGTCAAATCCAAACTCGATAATCTCGAAGGCATCATCGAGACCATTCAGGAAAATTTCTCTCTTTCGTGGGCGAGTTTACTTGAAACCATTCAAATCACCGGTTGGTTGATTCTACTGATCGGTTATTTCATTTTGTTCTTCATGGAATCGGGGTTCTTTCATCTTCATTTGCCATAATTAGAGGATGCGTGAAATTTAGAAACAGAACCTTCGTGCGGATTATTTTATTAAGCGGCTCGCTTCTCCTCTCGACTTTAGCCTGCCGCGCTGCAACGAACCTGGTCTTTCCCTCAACGCCGACTTCATTCCCGACCAACACACCAACGCCCCTCCCACCGACTCTGACTCCCACCCCAGATGCCAATGCCGCCTGTTCCTCCCTGCTGGCAAAAATCATGGATGTGGCTGTCTCTGGTGGAGGCAGCGGTCTCGGCCACGCGGGTTCCACTGAGTCATCGCCTAATCGCGATAACGAATCCACACCACTGGTCAGTTATCGCGTCACAGGGAATGAGATCGGTGATCCTTATTACAGAGCTATTCCGGTCGCGTTAAGAAGCGAACAGCGTGACACGGTCACACAGCAAAAAATCTGGAATTACTTCACCGAGTTGATTCCCGCCGATCAGCGTTCGATGTTGGTTGAATACGATGTCATGACCGATGGCCCGGAGAATCTACTGGCCGCGGTCACCCAAGCTTATCAACCGGACGAATGGGCTCTCGAAGTGGATATCGCCGATTCCAAAGATACTTATAATCTCACGTACACATTGGTCCACGAATTCGGCCACTTACTGACATTGAACGCGAATCAAGTCACTCCGAGTGAGGCGATCTTCAAACATCCCAAAAACGATAGCATCTACGCCAAAGAAGAAGCGGCATGTCCGCAATATTTTCCCGGTGAAGGGTGCAGCAAACTCAACTCTTATATTAATGAGTTCTACCAGGGATATTGGACGAGCATCTACGACGAATGGTCTGCTATCGATCAGGAACAAGATGACGATGACTATTATAAAAAATTGGAAGCCTTTTATAAAAAATACCGCAGTCAGTTCGTGACGGATTACGCCGCTACCAGCCCTGAAGAAGATATCGCCGAATCGTGGTCGTTCTTCATCTTGAGTCCCAAACCGACAGGCAACAGCATCGCAGACCAAAAGGTCCTGTTCTTCTATAATTATCCCGAATTAGTGCAACTGCGTGCGACGATCCTCAACAACCTATGCACCGATTTCCCAAAATAGATACGATGACAAACTCCCTTCCAATCTCCGAATCCTATTGGATCCTTCCGAATCGTTTTCTGGCCGGTGAATATCCCGGCAACTTCAATACAGAAAACGCTCGCCGCCGAATCGACGCGTTCCTCGAGGCAGGCTTCGACACTTTCATCGACTTAACTCAGCCGCACGAACTGGTCCACTACGAATCGACTCTGTATGAGGAAGCGCGTATTTATGAGATCCA
>DATKNJ010000035.1:0-6946 GCA_035541395.1 Anaerolineales bacterium | reverse complement strand
GCGGGCCATATTTTCCAGATCTGATAAATTGGGCTGCATGATTATTTTTGAGAGTTGTCGATCATCTTGTAGATTTCTTTTAGCTCGGTTTCGATTGCATCGCGGTCGTGGGTGGATTGCTCAAACAAAGCCTGATAGGCTTCTTTTTGATCGTCAGGGAGAGTGGTCAGCAATCGTTGCGTGCGGGCCAATTGGGCGTTCTTATGGCGCAACTTGCTTTCGAGACGGTCGCGATATCCGAGGTAAAACTCGTGCTGATCCATTGGACGCGGAGAGGTGTCTCGTTCCTTGGTCAGTAATTCAGCGATTGTGAGCAGGAACTCCTCTGTGTCAATGGGCTTTTCGATGAAACAGGAGGCGCCCAGGCTCATGGCGAAGGCTTTGTCTTCCGGCGTCAGATAGGTGGCCGAAAGGAAAACCACCGGGATCTTGATCGTCTTGGGATCAGTGCGCAATTTTTGGACGAAGGCGAATCCGTCCATGATGGGCATCAGAATATCGGTGATGACGAGCGCGGGGACAGTTTTCTCGATTTGCTCAAGAGCCTCCTGACCGTCTCGGGCGGTCATCACCTGATAACCCTTGAAGTTCAACGTAATCTTTAACAGTTCCAAAATATTTGGAACGTCTTCCACAACCAGAATTGGGCCTGTATTCGTGTCCATAAGATTATTTTACCTCAACACTGAAACACTGCTGATGACAATGCACATTCGCTCTCCTGCGTTTCATTTATTGTAACAAAATCGAAGGATGGGAATCACACAAAAACATTGCGATTGGGTTTGTCATCTTCTGTTCATTAATGTCATATATACTGCCTTGAAAAAGGAGCATTTGGGTTATATGTCTACAAATTCTGTCACGGCCAACGTGGGGTCGATTGCTGCCGCCTCCGTTTCCGCCAAACCGAAGCGGTATCATCCGCTGCTGGTCGCGTTACACTGGTTGATCGCCATTTTGATTTTTACAGCCGCCTTCCTGGCAATTGGGAATGAAGATGGCGGAGAAAGATTCCGTCCCGGTGGGCAGGGGAATTTCCCATCGCAGGGATTCCGACAGGGCAATCCCGGATTCCAGAATTCTCAGCCGGGGAACCCGCCGCAACAAGGATTTCCCCAAGGCGGGGTTCCTCCGCGTGACGGAGGGCAGAACATTTTCTCAGCCATTGGTATTCACATGATCGTGGGGTTGGCCATTCTCGTTTTGTTGATCATTCGTTTGATTGTGCGCCTGATAACCAAACATCCCGAATGGGCCAGCGCGGGGAATAAGTTCTTCGATTGGGTTGGTGGGCTGACTCACTTCGGACTGTATTTCCTGGCTTTCGCCATGACGATCACGGGCATCATCCTCGCTTCACAACGGGGACAGTTGGCGCGCGTTTTAGGAATCGGTACCTTCACTCCGGGCAGCTTCAACCGCGGCGGTTTCAGTTTGGGATTTCTCCACGGAGGAATTTGGATTCTGTTGTTTCTGGCGATAGCCGTGCATGTCGCGGCGGCGTTGTATCACCAGTTCATTCGAAAGGACAATTTGTTCAGCCGCATGTGGTTCGGCAAACGGACTGCGTAAGCAAAGATTAAAGAGAGACCAGAAATTTCCGGTCTCTCTTTTTGTTTAAAAAACGTGAAAGGCGCGCAGAATAAAATAGAGGATCAACAGTCCAACAACAAGAGCGCAACCATGCCAGAAGAAGCTCATCACAAAGTGGAAGACACGCACCACGATGTGGAAGAAGAAGCGGAAGATGATGAAAAGGATCACCACTGCGGCAACGATCCAAATCCAGGAAGTGATGTTTGAGAAATCAATAGACATTTTTTAACGTTCCTTACAATTTATGTAGGGGCGACAGGCCCGTCGCCCCTACGATGCAATCACGCGGTTCGATAATATCCCATATCCACCGAATACACGCGGCCGCGCTTGATCACTTGCTTTACGAGATTCGTCCCATAGCGATAGCCGAGATGACGATAATCGGGCACGGACAGAATCAACATGTCTGCTTGTTTGCCAACTTCGATGGAACCGATCGTATCGTCGCGGCGGATGGCGTGCGCGGCGTTGATGGTCGCGGCAGCGATGGCTTCGGCGGGAGTCAACTTCATCGTGCGGCAGGCGAGCGCGATCACAAATTGCATCGACTCGTTCCAACTTGTGCCGGGATTGCAATCCGTGGCCAAAGCAAGAATCCCATCAGCTTCGATAATCTTGCGCGCGGGCGTGAACTCGCATTCTGCCAAACCAAATGGCGTACACGGCAGCGAAACCGCCACGGTATCTGACTTGCCAAACGCAGCGATATCCGCGTCTGATGTCTTAACTAAATGATCGGCAGATGCCGCGCCCAATTCCACCGCGAGACTCACGCCGCCGAGATTGTCGAACTCGTCCGCGTGGACCTTGAGCGGGAATCCGAGCGACCGGGCCAAAGTCAGGATTTGACGCGTTTGTTCGAGGGTGAACGCGCCTGTTTCGCAGAACACATCTACAAAAGGCAGAGTCCGCCGCGGCGCGTGAGTCTCCCACCACTCTTTGAGCATCGGCAGCATCGTGTTGCAGACGAGATCGGTGTAAGCTTGCGGGTCGTCTTTATATTCGGGCGCGATGGCGTGCGCGCCGAGAAAAGTGGGGACGATCTCGATTGGTGTTTCATCGTCGACTGTGAGCAAAGCCTTGAGCAGACGCAGTTCAGTGGCGGTTTGCAAACCGTAACCTGTTTTGGCTTCGACAGTTGTTGTGCCGTGTGAGAACATGCGCAGCAGGCGCGGACGAGTCTGTGCGATGAGTGATTCAATCGAAGCGGTGCGCGTCGCGCGGACCGTGGAGATGATTCCGCCACCGGAGGCGAGGATGTCGAGATAAGCTGCTCCCGCCATCTTCATCTCGAACTCGTTGGCGCGATCACCACCCCAAATGACATGCGTGTGCGGATCGACAAAACCCGGCATGAGCACGCATCCGTTCGCGTCGAGAGTCGGCTCATTGGGATAAGCGGCTTTGAGTTCTGCCGTTGTGCCGACCGCGACGATTTTTTCATCGCGTACTACGACCGCGCCATTCTCGATAATGCCGAGCGTGCCGAGGTTATGTCCGCGTTGTGGGCCGCCTGCGAGGGTGAGGAGTTGGGAGGAGGAGTGGATGAGCATGATTTGGCTTCCAGTGAATAGTAACCAGTGGATGAGTAAGACAATTTAACCACAGATGAACTCGAATGAACATTAGTTATGATGTGCATTTAGTCTGCGGTTATACTCGCATAATGTCAACCAATATTTTTCTCCGCGATGTCATGGAATCTGATCTTCCCATTATTTTCAAGCAACAACTTGATCCCGAGGCAACTGCCATGGCGACGCTCGCGGCTCGTGATCAGCAAGCCTTCGACGCACATTGGAAAAAGATTATGGCGGATGAATCGGTCTTCTTGAAGACGATTATTTATGAAGATCAAGTCGCGGGATATTTGGTCAGTTTCATTCGCACGACAGACCGGGAAGTCGGTTACTGGCTGGGAAAGGAATTTTGGGGAAAAGGAATTGCGACTCAAGCACTGTCGGAGTTCTTGAAGTTTGTTAAGATCCGCCCGCTGCATGCGCGGGTGGCAAAACATAATATCGCTTCGCGGCGCGTACTGGAGAAATGCGGATTCACAATATACGGTGAGGACACATTTCCTTTTGAAAATAGTACAGTCGAAGACTTCGTTCTGATTTTAGAGTAGATAAATAAACTCAAGGGTTAAAATAGAACAAATCACAAAGAAACGAGATCGCATGCTTGAAAAATCATTCCTTGTTCACCACACTCAAAAGCCTGCGCGGCAATCCGCGCGGTTGCGTCTATACCGAGCCGTTATGGGGGATTCCATATAACCTTTATGCTCCGTATGTTTCAGTCTTCATGGTGGCGCTGGGACTTTCGGATAAACAAATTGGCCTGATCGTCAGCGTCAGTTGGGGATTTCAAATCTTTTTCGCCGCGCTTGGCGGCATGATTACAGATAAAGTGGGCCGCCGCCTCACTACGCTCATTTTTGACATTATTTCCTGGAGCGTGCCCGCGTTGATTTCCGCTATCGCGCAGAACTTCTGGTACTTTTTGATTGCGGGCATTGTCAATAGTGTTTGGCGTATCACGCATAATTCATGGTCCTGTTTGTTGGTTGAGGATGCTGACCAGAACCAATTGGTGGATATCTTTACTTGGATTTACATCGCCAATCTGATTGTCGGCTTCGTCGCGCCGCTGGCCGGAATTTTGATCGGCGCGTTTTCCCTGATTCCTACGATGCGCGGACTGTATCTCTTCGCGGCTGTGATGTTCACCGTCAAAGCAACCGCCACGTATCTCTTCACAGAAGAGACTCAACAAGGAAAAATTCGTTTGCAGGAAACGCGCGGCCAGAGTCTGTTCAGCGCGTTGGGCGAATACCGAAGCATTTTCAATGATTTGATCAAAGCTCCTCGAACGTTGTATACGGCTGGGATCATGTTGGTCGTCAGCATCACCAGTTTAATCAGTGGCAGTTTCTGGGCCATCATCGCGACCGAGAAGTTACACGTCACTGCTGAAAGTCTGGCAATCTTTCCATTTGTTCGTTCGGCGATCATCCTGCTGTTCTTCTTCCTCCTGATGCCACAGATAAACAAATTGCATTTCAAGATTCCGATGATCGTCGGCTTTCTAGGTTATGTCATTAGCCAGGTGATTTTGGTGATTGCGCCGCCGCAGAATTATGCTTATCTTATGCTCAATGTGATTTTGGAAGCTTGCAGTTTTGCGGTGATCAATCCGCTGACGGATCGGATGACAGTCATTACCATCGAGCCGAAAGAACGCGCCCGCATTCTCTCCATCATTTTTGTGGGCGTCATTTTGTTCACATCGCCTTTCGGCTGGATCGCGGGTACGCTCTCCGCCATAAATAAGACTTATCCGTTTCTGCTCAACATAGCTTTGTTCGCGATAGGCGCAGTGCTGGCTTACATGGCTGGACAGATCTCAGAAAAACAACCCGTTGCTGAAGTTGCAACCATCGAAGCTTGAAATAAACATCATTACCCCTGAATTTAATATGGGATGCTGATGAGTGTTGGTGGACGTGGAAAAGGATCAAAGGCCACGTTTTCAGTGTTTCTCCGCGCCCCATTTTCATTTAAGATGAACTCACCCACAAAACCTTAGTTTCGGGGTGAGTCAGTCTTTCATTTCAATACTTATCAATACTTAAGAGGCTTGTGCTCTTTGCCATTCGATCGGATCGCCATAACCCAAATCGGTGATGCCGAATTGCTTCAAGGCTTCAATGACAACACTGCGGCGATACGCGGATAGAGTCAATACGTGGGCGACCATGCCGCTAAACGTGAAAGTCTCTGGCGGCTCACACAACATGTCCATGAAGCTGGAATCCCATAACTTCTCATCGCGCACTTTACGAGCCAGCGCAATGAATTCGCCAAAGGCCGAGTCCAGGCGTTTGAGCATGCCTTTGATGGATTTGTCGGAATGCTCCGGCATCGGCCTGCCGTGGATGGATGCCATCCATGTCTCTTTGGTGAAGATCAGGCGGTCAAGCATCTCGCGCAGAGTCTTTTCTTCGGAGCGATAAAGCAACGGGTTGTCGAAACCCTTGAGAGGCTGATCAAGCTCGGCATCCGAGAGAGATTGCGCTGATTCCAGAAAACGCCGCGTCAGCCACAGATCATGTTCCAATAAAACATCGGTCAGGTCCATTGTGTCTCCTTGTTTGCCCTGTTGTGTGAGTCGGATTGCGGCCCCCACCACAGGGTCATAGTGAATATCGTTTGGGGTTGCGAAAAACCAGCTCACCGGATGGATACGTCGAAAGTGACTTGGCGATATTCCCGCAGTTTTACGAAACGCGCGCGAGAATCCTTCCAGTGAGTTAAAACCGGATTGAAAGGCGATCTCGGTAACGGAGCAATCATTCTGCAGAAGATGATATGCTGCGCGTTCGAGTTTCAACCTCCGCTGACAGTTGCCAGGCGTCTCGCCCGTTTCCTCATGGAATATGCGCTGGAAATGAAAGCGGCTGTAGTGCGCGGCCCGGGCGAGCGCATCTCCATCCGTCGATTCGTCCAGGCGCTTACCAATCAGATGGGTGAGTTCATCGGTGTTGGTACGGTTTTTCTTCTCCATGGATGTATTCTATTCAAAACATCACATTTCGCTTGACCGAAATTGCTGTGTTATTCGATTGATTTCCAATGTTGAATGAAATGATGAAACTATCTCTTTTGCATGAACGTGCCGAGATTTCCCTCTGTCGGCGGCATCTGATAAACAAAGATCAACTCGCGGCGATCGAAGGTTTGCGGTTCCCAATCCTGCAAATCAAATGAGATCGTCACCACGCGCGCACCGGGCTTTAATTGATTCTTGAGTTGTTTTTCCAAGCGCAGGACATAATCGGATGTGAGATACGCGAAGACGACATCTGCTTGACTTAAATCCGCTTTGAAGAAATTACCTCGCTTCACGCGGACCTGTGAACTGGTCCCATTTAATAAGCTGTTGAACCACGCCTGCGCGCATTGCACCGGTCCCGCTTCGATGCCGACTGCTTGTGCGCTAAATTCTTTCGCGGCGATGATGAGCACGCGACCATCGCCCGCGCCCAAATCATACAGAGTCTCGCCGGGTTGAAGATGCACCAACTTCAACGCTTTGCGGATTCGCGCGCGACGTGTGGGCGTGGGCGGCAGTCCATAAGCCAATGGCACGAGGAACGCGATCAACACGATCAACAACCATAAAACAGCGAGCGTGTAGATGATCCAGTCAAGAGTTTGTACCATCATCAGTTTCCACTTGGCTTGCAATCATATAAATCTTGATTTACCGGCAGATTCGAGAAGTTCACAAGTTGACAATTTGCCATCACCCACTGGCTTGCATCCGGCGGATTCGCTTC
>DATKNJ010000034.1:0-2094 GCA_035541395.1 Anaerolineales bacterium | reverse complement strand
TGGATTCTCGCTGATGAGCTAAAGGTCTCGGAAATGGCATGCGGTAGCGGGAGCGTTTTGTGTTCGTACTGAAAATATTCAATGGATAGCAATTGATAGCGTTACGCTGTATGATCTTTTCTGCATGGAACAAATTCTGTCGAGGAGCTTATCATGAACAAAGATACATTGCGTCAAACTGCCAATCTGTTAAGTGTGATCCTTGCGCTGGCCGTCAATGTGCTTGCCGCGGCTTTGCCTTTGAACAATCAAACCACCGCCCAAATATCCGATCGTTTCAAAGTATTCTTTGTCCCGGCCGGATATGTCTTCGCCATTTGGGGCATCATCTACATCGGCTGGATTGCATTCACTGTTTATCAATTCCTGCCCGGGCACAAGGAAAGTCCGCGTCTGCGCGGCTTGGG
The DNA here is from genome assembly GCA_035541395.1 of Anaerolineales bacterium. GTDB lineage: Bacteria > Chloroflexota > Anaerolineae > Anaerolineales > Villigracilaceae > JACPVF01. The sequence continues at coordinate 1,687 of DATKNJ010000034.1, read as the reverse complement.
GTATTTATTCGCGCTGACCGGTGTCTTCAACGCCGTCTGGTTGTTCTGTTGGCAATATAATCATTTCACGTTGAGCGTGATCGTCATGTTGATCCTGCTCAGCTTGTTGATTGCAAGTTATCTCAATTTGAACATCGGGCGCACTTCGGTCAGCAGCGCCGAAAAATGGTGCATGGATATTCCGATCAGCGTTTATCTCGGCTGGATTAGTGTTGCCACCATCGCGAACATCTCGGATTGGCTGTATTCCATCAACTGGAATGGGTTTGGCATTGCTCCACAGGTCTGGGCTGTGATCATGCTGATCGTTGCTTCCGTACTTGGAATTTTGATGGCGCTCACGCGTCGGGATAGCGGGTACCTGTTCGTCTTTGTTTGGGCCTTCATCGGGATTGCCGTCAAACAGTCTGCTGTCGCCTTGGTTTCGATCTCGGGCTGGATCGCGGCGTTGGTTGCATTGGCCCTGGCGATCTATGCCATTGTTCAACGGCGGCGAATGTCAGTTTAAGCTTGCTTTAGCAGGGAGTTTCCCGGCTTAACTTCAAAGTTAAGCCGGGAAACTTTTTAGTTAAGCCGCTTAACTCACGGAACAAGCTACACCCGTCACTGCGTCTTCCCCGCGACGATTCGTATCGATCCCGAACGACCGAATTATCCATTCCCTAAAATCTGGCAAAAATCATTTCCGCTGACCTTGATGGCGGTGGAATGATCATCGGTCAGTGCGGTTTGGATTCTCGCTGGTCGACATCAACGGCTTTGTCTTTATTAGGTGTCTCTGGTTGCGGCAAAAGAGAATGACTCGGTCCTCATTCCGCTCGTAGCGGAAAGAACGTTTGGCATGGATCGCCATCTTTCTCATTGTACAATTCATCCATCTGTGATTAAATCCTGGCCATTCTTACAGGTGATCGTCAAGTTGTTTGGAGGCTGCGACCATGAGCCACGATAAATTCGATGTAAACCAGATGTGGCATGACTGGTTCTCAGAGGATGCTTTCAGGGTCGAGAAAATGTTTTATCACGCCTTTCGGATCCTGCCGCACGACCCGCGTTGCAAACTTTGTAATTCTCCGTTTCAAGGCGTTGGGGGAGTCATCGTAGGCGCATTATTTGGCCGCAGGCGATCCAACCTCAATCCGCATTTCTGCAATATGTGCGAGGACTATGCCAAAAAGCATCCCGGCGGGTCGGAAGTGGAAATGTCCATGTTGTTCGTGGATGTGCGCGGTTCGACTGCGCTTTCGGAAGGCATGTCCCCCACCGAATTCAAACAATTGATCAACCGCTTTTACGTGGGCGTCACCCAGGTCATCGCCGAGGAGCATGGCCTCGTGGAAAAACTGGCAGGCGATTCCGTCGCGGCCTTCTGGGGCGCGGGCTTTGCAGGCAAAAATTACGCGGCCCGCACCGTTCGGACTGCCCAAAAGATCATCGAAACCATGAACCAACAAAAGATACCCGTGGGGATCGGGGTTCACGCCGGGGTGGCTTATTTCGGCGCCATGGGTTCAGCGGACGGCATCGTGGATATTTCAGCGATCGGTGACGAAGTGAACCTGGCCGCGCGTCTCGCTTCCAAAGCCGCTGCGGGCGAGATCATTATCAGTGAGGCGGCTCTCTCCCAAGCCGAAGTGGAACCCGGCAAATTGGAATCTCGCAAGCTGGAGCTAAAGGGCATCAGCAA
>DATKNJ010000033.1:0-6446 GCA_035541395.1 Anaerolineales bacterium | reverse complement strand
GTCATCCACCAATTTGGCTGCAGCGGTATCCTCAAACATCACGCCGCTTTCTTTGGCCGGTTGTTGGATCGCGTCGATTGCAGAACGCGCGTCGAGGAAGTCAAGATGATACGTCACACTGAAACGCGTGGGAATCGGACGATTATATGGTTCGATGGCCGCCAGGTAATCTTCGCGAATCGCGAATAAAGCCCATAAGTCGCGATCGCGTAATAAGTCTCCGAGCTGCGAGAAAAAGTCAAACTTGACCGAACGATCCGCTGCGCTGACTCGTACCACTTCCTCGAATTGATCGAAGATCAATAGAAGCGAATCGTTGGGATCAAAATCCTTGATGCTTTTGGCAGCACGCTCACGATAGTCTTGCACGTATTGGCGAAGAGTCATGCCTGCCAATTTCTCAAGTGGATATTGAGCCTCGGCTGGCAATTGATCTTCCAGCGAGCGCATCACGCTATACACATAACGATTGAAATCCGAAAGCTGCTCTGCCTCTTGGGGCGGCTCAAGGCTGACGCGTACCGCTGGCAATACCGCGAAGCCCTGTTCCTGCATCTGCGGAATAATATTCGCATTGACCAACGAACTCTTACCCGCGCCAGACGGAGAATATAAAAGAACAATACGTTCAGCAATCAGCAAATCCACCAACTCAGCGCTCTCGCGCACACGACCGTACAAATGTTCACCGGTCTGGAACGAACGCGGCCCAACATAAGGATTGGAGTCAAGCTTGGTTTCAGTCACGGGTTCAACCATTAATGCTCCTTCGCGGCAGTTTGCTGTTGCGCTGCCAGTTCACGTAAAAAGTCACCGGACTGTCCCCAATAAATGCTGATCGAGTCATCCTGGAAATAAGTTTCCAAATATTCGCGTGCGCGCCGCGCGTCGAGATTGCGAATCTCATCCGGGTCTACTTGCACCGCGATATGAGCATAACGACTGCGGCGGCCGCCTCCCTGCAAATCCATAATCGAGCGGAAGAAAATACGGAACGACCAATCGTCCAACTGAAAGCCGAGGAACATCAGCGCGGTATCCGTTAATGCGCGGCGCACAACAGTTGGAATCAAATCCTTGTTGCTGGTCACGCCGATTAGGAACTCGAAATAATCGTCTTCCGTCAACACCAAAGAATCGGGATTATTGAAATGGCCAAAGAGATGATAGACCAGCGGCCGCTCCGGCGTGGGACGATAATCTGGTTCCGTATCATAAATCGAGTCCGCGGTGAATCGGTCACTCCACGGACAGATCACCAGTTGCGGATCCGCGCCCGCTTCCTTTAGTGCTTCCACCATGAGGTTATCAAAATTGGTTGTGATGTAGATCGGCAGTTTCAGACTCGCCAACACCTTATGTTGATCGAGTGTATCGCGCTCGCGCAACTTCTGACCGCCAAACGAGATCACATCCAATGTGGAGGCCTTCTCGCCTTTCAAGTTATCAGGCAAATCCGCCGCGAAACGATTCTGAATATTGCGTCGAATCATATTATTGAGTTCGAGCAATAACGTGTTGACGTCCTGGTTAATGGAAAGATATTGAGTCACTTGCGGCAGCGCATCACGATAGAACTGCGCAAGCGGATAATGATATTTATCGGCGAGATTGGCCGCCAGGTCCCGCCATGAACCGAGCAGCGATTCATATAACCCCGAACCCAGAATCGGCGTGCATTTTCCAGTTTGAATACTGCTCAACAACGCAGGCCATTTCTTGAAGTCACCGCCCTCTTCACCAAAGCCAGGCGTATACCAAATGCGTCCGCTTTTGAGCCGCATAAAAAGCACCGGCATCCAAAAGTCACTTTGCGCACGCACCGCACCGCGCGCCACTGACATGGCGCGGTCGATTTGTCCATCTTTCTGCAGTTCATCAAAGAAGACCGGCATGAACTTGGCAACGGTATCCATCGTGATGCTGCCCTGCATGGCGATAACAGCGGGCACGCCGCCCTCGGCCAGTTTCGGACCGAGCGCCTGCAACGCCGGCCCCGCGCCTTTGCCTGCGCTTTGACAGGATGCCAGCACAATCAAACGCGGCTGATTCTCCAACTCGCGAATGCGCGTCACGAGATCAAACCCTGAGACGCGCGCCACCGCGCCTTTGTCATCTTCAAGCCACAGCCACGGTTCATCTTTGACAAACGAGCCATGCGCAACAATATAGAGAATGTCGTAGCCGTCACGCAGTTTGGCGATGATGCCTTCCAGCGTACAATGTTCGTCCGCTTTATTTGGCAAAGCCGTAATCGGAATGTTTCCCAATCCATCCTGGGCGCGTTTGAGTTCGCCGGGTACATCCACCGCAGCCAATTGAAAATCGCCAAGACCACTTGGATTGGCGATCGCGACCAGCGCTTTGAGGTCGCCTTTCGAGCGCAGTTTGACCGGACGCCAATCGAGGCTGCTCAGATAACGCGAGAAATAAATTTGTTCGCCAGTGAATAGTGTGGATTTATTATCCGCCGGATCAAGCAAAGCTTCCCAAAACACACTGTTGAGTTCCAACGCACTCGGCCCAATCACCAGCCGCACACGTAGCGGCGACTTGGTCGTCTGTGCGCTGGCGCGCGCCTGCGAAAAGGTGGATAAAATTTCTTTGTCGGCGAACAGGCTTTGGGTCAGGAGTGAGCCGTACGCGGCGGGGTTATCCGCTTTGGAGGCCAATGTCTTCAAGTCGAGTGGAACTGTGATCGGGCGTTCCTGTCCGATGCGAATATCGGCATCGCTGCCGGGCTGGCTGAAACGCATTTCCACTGTGAAGACCCCCACTTCGCGTTGATGAAGACTTAATTCCAGATCAGCAAATTCGGTCAACACTCTCTCCGATGAAATGTAAAGAATTGCCGGGTGAAATTCGCCCGGCAAAAAGCAATTTGGAATTGGCCGGCACGAAGCTTCGCGCCTCAAGAAATTATACAATAATTCGCCTTAATTGAGAAAAATGTCCATATACTTGTCACAAAACAAAAATATCCCGCCAAATCTGGCGGGATATTTCAATGATTAGGGAAGCATCACGAAGATTTGGCGGTCAAAGCCTTGATGAGCCAGGCAATTCCCAAGCCGATCAAAATCAGAATGCCCAGCGGAATCAGCCAGGTGGACAAGCTGCCGAATGACATCATTCCGTAACCGCCCATCATCGGCATGTGATAGCCATAGCCGCGCGCCATCATCCCATAACTGCCAAACGGCATAAACCAATGCTAGGCGAACGGCAACGCTAACAACACAACCAATAGGACAGCGATTCCAACAATCCAACCGAATGTATTTTTCATCGAAAACTCCTTTCCAATTTTCTTTATCATATTTCGCCTTTGTAAAGCTTTGGTAAAGGAGTCAAAAACATTCGATGAAACTTTGCGATATACTGCGTGCATGTCCCATAACCGCATTGGCCTGTTCGGCGGCACATTCGATCCGCCGCATCTCGGCCATCTCATCCTCGCCAGCGAAGCCCGCGCCCAATTGAATCTCACTCGCCTGCTTTGGGTGCTGACCCCTACTCCGCCCCATAAACTCGATCAATCCATCACTGCACTCGATGACCGCCTTGCTATGGTGGAAAAATCCATCGCCGATAATCCGGCGTTCCAGCTCTCGCGCATCGAATTGGAACGAGCCGGGCCGCATTACACGCTCGATACGGTTCGACAAGTTTTAGACGAAGATCCATCCATAGATGTGATTCTGTTGATCGGCGGCGACTCCTTGCGCAATTTGCCAACGTGGCATCGCCCCGCGGACCTCGTAGCTGTGTGCCGCGAAATCGGCGTGATGCGCCGCCCCGGCGACTCAGCCGACCTCACCGCGTTGGAACGCGTCTTGCCGGGGATTCAGGCCAAAGTCCGTTTTGTGGACGCGCCATTATTGGAGATCGCTTCCAGCGAAATCCGTCGACGCGTGGCAGCGGGAGAACCGTTCCGTTATTACGTCTCGCCGCCGGTGTATGAATATATTTTGGAGCATAAACTTTATAAATAAAAAGAGCGGCTTTCAGCCGCTCTTTTTATTACGCATCGAGATGATACGTGTGATACGAGTTCTGGCACGGATTGCCCCATGCAATGTGCATCTCGCGCGCGGTCAAATCAATGACCATCGCGTTGATGGTCTTCTCGCGGTCGAGCGGATCGTCGCGGTCAATGTTGTGGTTGCAGATCGAGTTCGGAACGTTGACATGATCCTTTTGAATGGTCTGCAGACTCTTGATGGAATGCGCCTGACTTTGGTGAATCAAGCGCAACGCGCGGAAGTAACGCACGCGCGATGAGATCAACTCTTCCGGTTCATTTTCAATTTCTTTCATCGTTGGCGACAGATAATGATTCGTATGAACCATATAGCCGTCTTCGCCATACAAGATATCGAAACGCCGCGCCGACACTTCAATCGAATACAACTCGCCGCTTTCGTGTGCGAGCAAATGATTATAGCCCGCCGCGCGATGCGGGATGAGTGTGCGCGCAATGGCACCGGAAATGCGGCGCGCAGCCAATACGGCGCGCGAAACGAACAAACGCGGAATCCCGATGCGCGAATCGGTGGGATACACCGAGTCAATTAACTGGGCGAGGCCGTAGGCGTTGAAACCCACATTCGGCAGCAGCCCGCCATACGTCATGGCAAGATACGGTGGTTCTTCCTTTGGCCGCGCCAAAACAACGTAAACATCATCTTCATCTTCGGGAACCCAATCCTCGTTGTGGGCCAGCAAAATGTGCCCATCGGCGGTGCACTCATCGTTGACTGCAAAGCTGGTGCAACGCGTGAGATGCAACGCATCCATTGTCACCGCTTCCATCACGTTCAGCGTCATCAAATCATCAAAGCTGACATTGGCACCTTCCGCGATTCCGCGCATTTCATCCACATATTGCGGATAACGCTCTTCAGCAAAGGGCAGATACTTACGAGATTGGATCTGCGCGCCATCCCATGTTAACTCGACCTGATCATAAGATAGGTCAATCAACTTATGAGCATTTAAGATGCTATGCTGGACTTGTTTGCGACAGGCTTCGCCGATCTGGCATCCCATCTCGCGATGCGTGCCAGAAACTTCGATCAAAGGAGGCGGCGCAGTGTGAATGGGCGTATTTGGAATTATGGTTCGATTGGGAAGCATACATTCTCCTACAAAATTAAACCTGCCCCAGCACATTTCCCTGGGGCAAGTTCAATTATAACTGTTTTTTACGATAGGCCATTTTGTGCACTTCTAAGACGCGGGCGGCGGCGTTTCCACAGAGGGAACCATCATATGCGGATAGTTGCGTGAGCCAAAATAGGTCAGTGCCACGCCGCCCAATCCCATCAAACCGACGAGGAACGGAGCCAGCCATCCAATGCACGGGATCAATCCCACCACTTCTACCACTAAGACCAGCAGGAATGTCCCGAAGCCAGCCGTCAGCACCGGCGCCCAGGATTGGTTGATGGCATGAGTAAAGCGTTCGCCCACTTCATGTCCCATGGCAATCACGCCGAACATCCAACCCAACACCAGCGCCAACGCGCCGAGGAACGAGACGGGCAAAAGAATAATCGTCAGGCCGATGATCAACAAGGCAATTGTACCGACCACAATGGTCAAGAGACCGAAGCTTCCCGCGATCACGGGTTGGCTGGCAATTGCCTGACTCACGCGCTCCATTTGCGGATGCAGGAACAAAACCGCCAGCATCGCTACCAGCGCCAAACCAATCGCGCGGAAGAAGATGTTGATCACGCCCCACACCGGATCGAAGTTGAAATTGAAGCGCGGCTGAGGAATATTGGGCGGCGTCACTGCGTTGGGCTTGTTCAAAATATCGAGCGAGGGCACCGGCGCATTGTTGACCACTTGTCCCATCACTTGTGAACCGGCTGCGCGTTGAACCTGTCCGCCAAATGTGCTGAGGTCGCCGCTCACAAGCGAGTTCGAGCCAAGCGAAGCTTGCCCGCCCAACATGACCATATCTCCATCGATCGTGCCGTTCATTTGCATGTTGCCGCCGAACATGGCAACATCACTAGCGATCACAGCCTTGTCACCTACGCTGGCGTTCCCGCCAAAGACGGCCAAGCTACCATTAATTTTGGCATCATCTTCAATGGTTACATTACCGCCAAACACAATCAGGTCGCCATCCAAAGTCTCACCTTTGGCCAACGTAAAGTTTTGACCAAAGATCACTTTGCCATCTGACAGGCCGCGCGCATGAGCGGCCCGAGTCGGCAACAATGCCAGCACGAGCAAGAGAACAATGGTCACGAGTTTATATACTATTTTCATATCCTACACTCCTTGCGGAAAGCGGGTCAGCCGCCAGATCGAAACGGTCCATAAAAGGCCGAAGCCTGCTACTGCTAAAATCAGCACGCCCCACGCGAGAGGCGGCAATAGATCAGGCACTACATGCAACAGCACTAAACCAATATTGGTCAGTGACT
>DATKNJ010000032.1:0-5964 GCA_035541395.1 Anaerolineales bacterium | reverse complement strand
GGCGGCAACGCAGGCTGCCCTCCCGACTGCCACGGCGACAGCCATCCCGCCGACTGATACGCCGCTTCCTACGCTGCCTCCCGCCCCGACTTTGGCTTTGGCCGTTCCAACGATTGCGGTTCCAACTACAGCTTCGCAAGATCCGTGTAATGGTGTTCCGCCTGCCAAGCCAAAAGGCGATACCGCCCAGGTGCGCTTTGTAAATAAAACCAAAGGGCAGGTCAACCTTTCTTTTGGAATGTATGCGGCTAATACTGAGGGCGAATGTGGAATTTATAGTTTCGCATTAAGTGTTTATGACAACCCGACGGTCACCGTGTTGGCTGGCTGTTATTGGGGTTATGCCTGGATCAATGCCAAGACACCCTCGGTTGCGAAATCCACCAGCGAGATGTGCGTGGATTCTGGTGGAAGTATTTCCGTCACAATTACCACGGAGACCATTGGCGAGGATTGATCTTTTTATTGAGCAGGGAATCTCGTGACCGGTAATCGTTCCATGTTTCTTTTTTATTTTTCGATCACGTTGGCGATTCTGTCGAGCGCGCTGTATCACTTCAGCCAGAAGTCCACGCCTGTGGATGTCAACCCCGCGGCCGCGATCATGGTCACGTATTTCGTCGCGTTCTTCCTGACCCTGTCCCTGCTCTTTTTCCTCCCGCTCAAAAACGGACTTTGGGCTGAACTCCGTCAATTGAATTGGGCCAGCTATCTGTTGGCGTTTTCCATTGTCGGACTCGAAGTTGGTTTTCTGCTCGTCTACCGTGCGGGTTGGAATGTGGGCATCGCGGCTGTGTTGGTCAATGTGGTGGCATCATTGTTGTTGGTGCCGGTCGCGTTGCTCGTGTTCAAGCAGCAACTTTCCTGGATCAACATCCTTGGGATTTTGGTCTGTCTCGCCGGGCTGGTGATGTTGAATTGGAAGAGATGATTTGGAGTTTCAATATTCATGCTTTCTCGTTTCAAAACTGCAGCTCGAATTCTAGTTAAAGGCGACTCCAAAAAGAAAGCGCGCAATTCCATTCCTGCCATTACGCTGGAGGAAGTAGCGGAGATCAAACAGTTCTTCCCGCGCGAGAAGTTCTTCATCTTCGGCCACGCGCGGTCGGGGACAACATTGCTCATGCGCCTGGCGCGCTTACATCCCGAAGTGCATTGTAACTATCAGGCGCACTTCTTCACGCGCCGACCCTTGTTAAAGTCGCTGGTGGATTCGGCAGAGATCGAAGAATGGCTGACGCGCAAATCCAATCGTTGGAATCAGGGCCGCGACCTTTCGCCGCTTGTCCTGCGCGCCGCGGCGGATTTCATCATGGAGCGAGAGGCCGCGCGCGAAGGCAAGAATATTGTTGGCGATAAGAGTCCTTCGTCCACGATTCACGGTCAATCTGTGCGCGACCTTTATGCGATCTATCCGGATGCGAAACTGGTATACATCGTCCGTGATGGACGCGATGTGTTGATCTCAGAGCGTTTTCGCAACTTCATCGAAGAGTCAAAATTCCTGAGCCGCGAAGACAAACTTATCGTCGAAGGGCTGCGCAAGGACCAGAGCCAGTTTGAAAATGGTTCGCGCTCGATTTTTACGGAAACATTTATCCGCCGCGTTGCCAAAGGCTGGGTCGCCAATTTGCAGGAGATCGAAGACGAAGGAAAAAGATTGTTTGGGGAAAATTATTTTTCCCTGCGTTATGAAGATTTGCTCAAAACGCCTTTCGACGAAATGACCAAGCTGTGGAAATTTTTAGGCGTGAAGAAAGTCAATAAATCGCTGGAAAAAGAAATCCAAGCCGAGATGGCTTCCAATCCTGATGAAGAATGGCAGGAACGGCGCAATGGAGATATCGCGTCTTTTCTTCCGAAGGGACAGGCTGGCAATTGGGGGCGTCTTTTCACTGAACGCGATAAATCTGTTTTTAAAGAAGTCGCGGGGGAGATGTTGGTCAAGTGGAAGTACGAGAAAGACTCGTCTTGGTAATTTGAGATCAATGGAAAGTTCCTTCATCGTTCGCCATTACGTTCCTGATACGGATTTGCCTGCCTTGTCGCGCATGTTGACTGAGATCGAGTTTGTAGATCGTGATGGCGAAGACACTTCCGAAGAATCCCTACGAATCGCATTGACATGGCCAAACTATCGTCCCGATCAGGATGTGTGGGTGGTCGAGAAGGATGGAACGCTAGTCGGTTATGGCGTCGCGTTGGAACAACCTTCCCAGCGTTGCACACTTTATGTCGCTGTGCATCCTTCACAACGGCGAAGGGGATTGGGGAGTCAACTGCTCGATCTAACGCTGGCACGCGCCCGTGAGTTTGGCTTGAAAACAATTTTGATCTATGCCAATGAGCATAATCGCACCGCGAATGATTTCTTGGAGAGGCGCGGTTTCAATATGGTTGGCGCGTCGGGTGGAATGATGGCGCCTGCCGATTTAACGCTTCCTTCGTTTGAATGGCCAACAGGTTTTGTGTTGAAGCGTTTCGCGGACTTGAATGATTTATATATTCTGGCAGTCGCTCTCATCGATTGTTATCAGGGTATGTGGGGACATCATAATAGCGAGCAGCCATCGGCAGATAACCCCAACGTGCTGCGCTTTCTCAGCTATTATGGTGCAAACAATATTTTGTTATTATTCGACGCGAACAATACGGTTTCTGGGATTTGCTCATTGAAACCGGAAGATCGGCAAGGCGAAAGCGGCCAGCTTCTTGACCTGTTGGATGGCCCCGGTGTGATTCAAAAATATCGTAGCGACGGGTTGCAGCGTCAACTTGTGCTAGCAGGGATTCAATGCTTGCGTGAGCGTGGACAACACGCTATCAAGCTGGAATTTTATGGGGATGATGAGAAGACGCTTGATATCTATCGAGAACTTGGATTTGAAATGACGCAACAATATATTGCCTATCACAAGGATTTGGCATGAGATTCCTTATCGCAGGCCTCGGCTCCATTGGCCGCCGACATTTTCGCAACCTGGTCGCGCTTGGCGAAACGGATATCATCTTGCTTCGTTCTCATCGCGCCACATTGCCTGATGATGAACTGGCTGGTTATCCCGTTGAAACCAATCTTCACGAAGCGCTGAAGAAACACAAGCCTGATGCAGTGATTGTTGCCAATCCGACTTCATTGCATTTGGATGTCGCGATTCCTGCCGCGGAGGCGGGTTGTCACATCTTGTTGGAAAAACCCGTTTCCCATTCTCTTGACCGGTTGGATGTGTTGCAAAAAACCGCCGAGAAAAGCGAAAGCCGCATCCTGGTTGGATTCCAATTTCGTTATCATCCCACACTCGACAAGGCGCGTGAGTTAATTCAACAAGGTGCACTCGGCAAAGTGTTGGCCGTCCACGCGCATTGGGGCGAGTATCTTCCGCAGTGGCATCCGTGGGAAGATTATCGTCAGAGCTACGCGGCACGCGCCGACCTCGGCGGCGGCGTGATTGTCACGTTGACTCATCCGCTCGATTATTTGCGTTTTCTCGTCGGTGATGTCGAATCGTTGTGGTCGTTCAACGGACATATTTCTTCGCTTGAATTGGATGTGGAAGACGCGGCTGAGATTGGCTTGAAATTCTCAAACGGTGCGATGGGCAGCGTGCATTTGAATTATATCCAGCGCCCGCCGGTTCATCGAATGGAAATTGTCGGCACGCGAGGAACACTTCGTTGGGACAACGCCGATGGTGTTTTGAATCTTTTGAAGATGCCTGCTGAATTTGGAAGTTATAGCGCGAACCCGCCTGCGCCCGAAAGCGAATCCTTTGCGCCGCCTGAAGGCTTTGAACGTAATCAATTGTTCATCGCGCAGACTAAACATTTCATTGAAGTTGTGCGCGGCGCAAAACCAGTTTGCGATTTGAATGATGGCATTCAGGCTCTGCGTTTGGCATTGGCTGCGAAAGAATCGCAGAAGTCTGGCAAAGTCGTGTCGCTCTAATGTTGAAGAGCCTTACTTGACGTTCACTTTATCCCACAAGATATTCGGCGAGTCTTTTCTCAAATACACTTTCACGCCATCGCCAATCGAAGCATAAACATAATTTTTGAGATATGGCGCTGCCTCCGCGCCAGTCCCCTGCCAAATCGAAACAATCACATCCGGTTTGAGTTCGCCGAAGCTGCGCTCGTAATCCCACTTCATATGGCCGGGCCGCATATCAGGAATATCCGCAATGCTCATCGGTGTGCGGACGTTTTCGCGCGCGATCACCGGATCGGATTTTCCCAGGATATCGATTGCGTAACGGTCCGGCAAGAAATATGGGATCGTTCCTGCGCCGATCACTGCAACGGACGCGCCGGGCTTGGTTGTGTTTTGCAGCGACAACGCCACCTGCAAATTGTAGTCGCCGCCTGCCACGTAATCCGGCCGCCGCGTCAGTTCCCAGCGTTGGATGGACTTCCAATCTCCCACCAGTAAGTTGAAGTTCAGCATCGCGAAGATAAACAATAGCAACCAAATCGCCCGCGAACTGAACTCGATGAAGGGCTTTGACAAGAATAATCTGCCAAGCGACGCGGCGAAATCTTTTGCTTTAACGCCTTTGAAATTTCCCAGAAGATTCGCATCTCTTCCGCGCTGAATGCTGCTCACTGCTTTCTGACGAAGTTCCTCCACCGACCACGCGAACAGTGCGAAGAACAATGGTATTGCAATCGCGATGTATCGATTCGCGCCGCCATGATCCTCCCACGCGTCTCCGCCAACGTAAACGGAATAAGCCAATTGTCCAATGATGACCGCGAACAACAGAGTCATTTTCCAATCGCGGCGGAAGAAGAATAAAGTCAATGGCAGTAGGAAGAGCATCCAGTTTGAATAATAAATAAAGAGAACCAGCGCGTACAATCCGCGCAAGATGCGCAAGCTGAACGGCCAGCCTGTTACTTTCAGATAATATGTGTTGGGAAGCCATTCACCATAATACGCATGACGCGCCAGAGTCTGCCCGCCGAGGAAGAGAATGAGCAAACCCAATCCCCACAGCAAATGCTGCTTGCGATGATCCTTTTGGACGATGAACAAAATCGTCAGGACGACGAGATACGGAACAGCCATATCGAAGCGGACCAGCGTCGAAACGGCCAGCAGAATATAGATCCAGGGAGAGAAGCGTTCGCCATTCTTGAGAATCAACCAAATGACCGCCGTCAGAATCAACCCAAGCAGACTCACTTCCATCCCAAGCAAATCCCACGAAATGAGCGGCGCGTAGAACGCGGTGAACGCGACCGCGGCCAACATTGCCAGTAAATCGCTTGTGAAATACTCGACGATGCGTTTCACAAAATACAGCGTGGCCGCCAAGAGAAGCGCGCCGCTGATTTGAATCACGAGGCTGGTTTGGGAAAGCGGAATCGGGAACAGGTGAACCAGTGCCATGAACCCAACCCACAATGGATTGGTGAAGCCTTCCACGCGTTCGCCTGCATTCCAAACAGGCCCGAGACCATGCGCGAGGTTGTACGCGTAGCGCATCGAGATCATGGCATCGTCGAAGAGCACGTAAAAGTGCTGGCCGTTGACGAAGAAACTGGTGGCTTGAATATATTGATAGGCGTAATAGAAAAAAACAAGCACAAGAAGGCCAAAGAGAGAATTGCGCAGAAGTTTGGAGTTCATAATTCAGGTGATTATAACAGTGGGACGCTGGATAAATTCTAAAATTCATTGACTGAATTTTGAAGTATAATTCTGGCTCGCGTGTATTCTTATTCACGATAATTCAGGCTGATTCCATGAAATCAGCGATTCTACTTTTTGGGAGTATTCAATGCCGAAAGCAAAACTTATTGCACCGTACGGTGGAAGCTTGGTGAATCTGGTTCTGACTGGCGCTGAGCGCGAAGAACAATTGGCTCGCGCCGCGCAACTGCCTTCGATCAAAATCACCATGCGCAATCTTTGCGACCTTGAATTGTTAGCCACCGGCGGCTTCTCACCCTTAACGACTT
>DATKNJ010000031.1:0-5469 GCA_035541395.1 Anaerolineales bacterium | reverse complement strand
TGCGGAGGATTTGGATAAAGTGGCCGTGAATGTTCCAGACATGGCGCGCATTCTCGCCTCCCGCTTCTGGCCCGGACCTGTGACTCTGGTCGTCCCTAAATTGCCGACTCTCCCCGAAGCCGTTTCCGCCACAAATACCGTCGCAGTGCGGATTCCCGATCATGAAGTGGCGCGCGCTTTACTGCGCGTCGCTGGCCCGATGGCAGTGACCTCCGCTAATATTTCCGGGCAGGTCAGCCCGGTCCGCGCGGAGGAAGTGATGAGTCAATTGAACGGACGCATCCCCCTCGTCATAAATGGAGGCGAAACGCCGGGCGGAGTTCCATCCACATTGGTGGATTGTCTGGGCGACGAACCCATCATTTTGCGCGAAGGGCCAATCAGCCTTGAACAAGTTCGCACTGCGTTGAAAAATTCTTAGTTGGTTCTCAGTCTGATTTCAGTCTGAGTTTAGGTGAGTGTATATAATAATATTTGCATTCTCCTCACCAACCGCATAAGGACAGGGGCAAGTCCTCAAGCGGTTTGGTTTTTAAAATAAAATCCGCCAAAATCGGCGGGAAAACTCTTATCTCGTTTTTAGCTTTGGTTCAGGTTCAGCTTAAGTCGCTGTATATAATGGAAAGTGCATTCTCCTCTTCAAACCCCGCAAGGATCTGGGCCGATCCAAAACGGGGTTTGGGTTTTAATCAGGAGAGCGGCCAGGTAGGCTGCACATCTATATCGAGCGGAGAGATGTGGCCAAGCGCAAAACGGAAATAGCCTGCCGCGCCGATCATCGCCGCGTTATCTGTGCACAAGGAAAGTGGGGGAATATGGACTTTGAATTCCATTTGTGATTGAAACGCTTTTCGTAAACCGCGGTTGGCAGAGACGCCGCCCGCCACCAAAATTTCTTTGGCATTGAATTCGCGCGCGGCGCGCATGGTTTTATTGAACAACACATCCACCACCGCGGCCTGGAAACTGGCAGCCAAATCTTCAACCGGCAGCGTATTGCTTTTCTTCTTCAACTCGTTGACTTGATTCAACACCGCGGTCTTGAGTCCGCTGAATGAAAAGTTCCACGTTCCTTCCAGCCAGGCGCGCGGGAAGTGAAACCGATTCGGGTCGCCTTCTTCGGCTGCCTTCTGTACTGACGGGCCGCCGGGATAAGGCAAACCTAACAGACGCGCGACTTTATCAAAAGCCTCACCCGCTGCATCGTCCAGAGTGGAGCCGAGGCGGCGATATGTCAAGTGATCGGTCATCAGATTCAGTTCGCTATGCCCACCGGAGACAAGCAAAGCCATCAGTGGGAATTGTGGCTCGGGCGGCATCGCTTCGCTCGCGTTGAATACCCACGAGGAATAAATATGACCTTCGAGGTGATTGACGCCAATCAACGGCAGACCCGCGCCGAGCGCCAGACCTTTGGCTGCATTCATGCCAACGACCAACGATCCAGCCAGGCCCGGCCCACGCGTGACGGCCACCGCGTCCACTTCATTGAGCGCCAGATGCGCTTGCGACAAAGCCTGTTCGACCACCGGCACAATCGAGAGCACATGTTGACGCGAGGCTACTTCAGGAAATACGCCGCCGTAACGCGCGTGGATATCCATTTGCGAGGCAACAACGGAGGAGAGCAAGGCCCGGCCGTTTTCGATTACAGCGCAGGCCGTTTCGTCACAGGATGTTTCAATCGCAAGAACGCGAGCAGGTTTTAAATCGGTCATTTCTTCTTCTTCCATTTCTTCATCGGTAAAACAAAATCATACGGATAATCTGCCAGGATTTCCATCTTGCCATCAGGACGAACCCAGAAAGTATCTTCGATGCGAAAGCCCATTCCTTTATTCGGATAATACAAACCCGGCTCTGATGTGACGATTGTGCCCGCTGCAAGACGATGTTCATCGCTGACAGTCAGCCCGCTAAACGGGCGTTCGTGGATGTTTAACCCAACACCATGACCAAGGCTGTGAACATATCCCTCAACAGGCGCGGCGGTGTGTAATGGCGATTGATGTCCTTTCGACTCGAAATACTCGCAGGTCATTTTCTGATATTCTTTGAACGAGGCGTTCAAATCGAAGTTTTCCATCAACCGATCAAATATCTCTTTCACTTGACCGTAAAGTTCCTGTGTTTCTGCTGTAGCATAGCCGAGACTCCACGTACGCGTGAAATCATAAAAATATCCGCCACCCGCTTCAGCCGGATAAATATCATAGACAATCGTTTGGCCGAGGCGCATCAGATCATCGGGATTGCCGGCCGAATGAGGCACGCCCGCATCGCGACCGATCGCGAAGATGAATCCTTCCGGTAATTCCGCGCCGCGCTCTGCCACCCACAAACGAATCTTGTCTTTGACTTCACCTAATTTCAGCGGTTCACCTTTTTCGTTCAATAACACTTCATCTTCACGCACATCACAGGAAGTGAGATATTCAGCGGTTAAGCGCACTACCTCGGTTGTGATCTGTCCCATTTTGCGGATGCGCGCGACCTCAGATTCGTCCTTGGTCTCCATGGCGCGGATGAAGACCGAATCCATTCCGGCCTCACCGACCAACTCCACATCCGGCATGAGGCGTTGGAGATGAATGAGCATCCCGAAGGAACTGTTCAGCTCAACGGTCCCATACACGCCGACGCGGGCTTTCACGATTCCCAATTCCGTCAAAATCCGTTTGAGGCGCAAAGCGCTAAACAGAGTCATATCCCCGCCGGATTCTTTTTCCAATTCCTCCAAGGGATACGCGCTGAACGGCTTGGTCGTCAAACCCGATTTGGCGGCTTCGTCGCGTTCCATATCGTTATAAAAAAGGATCGGCGCTTCGCCGCGTTTTTTGACGAGCATGGCGCTGCTCACATGACCGCCGCCTGTGAAATAATACATACATGGGTTGTGTTCCGCCGCGCCGAACACCAACAACACATCCAAGTTTTTCGTTTGCATGAGGGCATTGAGGTCAGATCTCATTTAATTTGTTCTCCATTCGCCTTATTCGATCGTTCGAGTCATTCGTGTTAAGACTTCAACACATTCTTCAACCCAACCAAAAACGCGCCTTCCTGTTCCGGCAAAATGGTGCGCGGGTCGAATAAAATTCTATCATCTTCGGTGCGCGCGATGATGGGCGGATTCTGCATCCGCAATTGGGCCAAAAACTTCGCGGGACTTTTAACGTTCAACGCCAACAAATATGTTGGAAATGATTCGCCCGGCAAACTTCCGCCGCCAACCGTTGACTCCCCTTCCACGACTTCGCCCTGTCCCAAATCTTGTATCCACGCTTCAGCCCGACCTTTGACCTGTTTTTGCGTCAAGGACATCATCCGCCAGATGGGAACCTCGCGCTCAGCCTCATCTTTGAGATAGTGCATCAACGTGGCCGATAACCCCGCGAGACAAGTTTTATCCGCGCGTACCGCGCGCGCTAATGGATGTTTCTTGAGTCTGGCAATCAAATCCGCTTTGCCCACGAGGATTCCAGCCTGCGGGCCGCCAAGTAATTTATCGCCCGAGAAACAAACCAAGTCCGCGCCTGCGGCCAAAGATTCTTGCACTGTCGGTTCGTGCGCCAGACCGTATTTCGCTGTATCGAGCAACACGCCCGAACCCAAATCCGCGACAAAGATCGCATTCTTGCGATGAGCAAGGTCGGCAACATCTTTGAGTTCTGGCTCATCCGTGAAGCCGACAATCTTGAAATTGGAACGGTGCGCCCATAACGCCAGCGCAGCGGGTTCTTCAAAGGCTTCTTCAAAATCGCTGAGATGGACTCGATTGGTCGCGCCGACTTCAACCATTTTCGCGCCGGATTGTTTCATCACATCCAGCACGCGGAATCCGCCGCCGATTTCCACCAATTGTGTACGCGGAATGACCACGCGCTTTCGATTCGCCAACGCAGATAAAGCCAACAGCACTGCCGAAGCATTGTTGTTGACCACCAACGCAGCTTCTGCGCCGGTCAACCGCTGGAGAATGGATTCAACATGCACAAAGCGCGAACCGCGTTGACCTTTGGCCAAATCGTATTCAAGATTTGAATACGTACGCGCCACCGCGTCCATGGCGCGCAGAGTCGCGGCGCTGAGCGGCGCGCGGCCCAAGTTCGTATGTAAGATCACACCGGTCGCATTGATCACCGGCAGCAGAGTCGGCGCCGTCCACGCGCCGAGGCGGGAATCAGCCGAGGCGAGGATTCCGTTGATTTCAGGAGCGGCAGATTCGGGGTCCGATTTGAGGCGAGCGCGGATGTCAGTTAACTCGGCGCGCAACGCGTCCAGCGCCAAAGGACGGCCATACTCGGCGATCAATTCCGCGGCCGCGCGAGTCTGCAAAAGTTGTTCAATGGAGGGAAGGTCACGCAGGGTAGTCATCATGCGTGACAGGAGGTTTCCAACGCGCGCGTTCGCGCAGTCGGATCAAATATTCGGCCGCGATGAATCCACCCGCCAAGCCCATCCAAACCCACAGGGAGACCAGGCGGCCAAGTTGCAGCCAGGCTAGTGTGGCGCCGTACACGCCCACCCACAACGCCTGACGTACGATTACATTTGGTTCAATGAATGATTTATCTTCAAAACGTTGATTCAACAAATATGTGAACGGCAAAGCAGTGCTTGTCAGCGCGACGACCCACAACATGAAAAATCCCCAACGCGGCCAAACGAACGGCAGCGTGTAATTGATCAGCAGGAACAACCCACCCCACCCGATCAAGGCCATGAAGAGCGCGGGGAATAAGTAATGCCGAAAGGAAGGCTGGCCGTCCATGCGATGAATTATACTCTGTATGAGTTACAAGCAGATTTTCGTGATCGCCGCAGAGACACAGAGTCGCGGAGATTTAATAATATACTCTGTGCTCTCCGCAACTCGGCAGCAAAAGAGGAGTCTCATGAATGTATCGGATGCCATTCGCACCAAACGCGCGGTGCGTAAATTCAAAGATCAGCCTTTACCAAAAGACATCATCTACGCCATCCTCAACGCGGGACGGCGTTCGCAATCCTCGAAGAACAATCAGGATTGGCAATTCATCGCCATTCAAGACAAAGTGACTCTCAAAGCTTTATCCGAGTGCGGACAATTTGCGGGGCATTTAGCAGGCGCGGCATTGGGCGTCGCGATCCTCACGCCCGACCCGAACGACAAATTCCAATATCTTTTCGACGCAGGGCAGTCCGCGGCCTTCATGCAACTTGTCGCGTGGGAATTGGGAATCGGCTCCTGCCCCGCGTCCATTTATGACTTTGAACGAGCGCGCGCGATTTTAGCTTTCCCACCCGAGTGGCATCTGCGACTCGCACTCTCCTTCGGCTATCCTGCCGACGAAGAAAAACTCTCCGCCGCACCAAAGAAAGGTGGGCGTAGATCATTGGAGGAATTAGTGCATTGGGAGAAATGGTAGATTTCCCATCACCCTGTCCTCTCCCGATGGGAGACAAACACGATTACGCCAACCCAGC
>DATKNJ010000030.1:0-3147 GCA_035541395.1 Anaerolineales bacterium | reverse complement strand
TTAAAGGAAAATTATCGTGCAGGTTCTTACATTCTACACTTAGACGAAGACGTATAGCACCTTTATTGTACAAAGCACGAATATCAAATTCTCGGCTTTTATGAGTAACCGGGTCATCATATACACCACCATGTTCACAAGTAAATCCAAGTCCTAAAAACTTATTCAGAACTTGAATTTCAAAGCTAAAATCAGAGTAGCCATTTAGGTATTCTTCTATATCTGATTCTGTAATTGGATTATCGCTTAAAGTAGCCATCGCCTCACCTGATTATTTTATTCCCTTCAGTATACAACAAAACATTCATCTAGAAGAACAAACCGCCATCGCCTCCCAAACAGATTTCGGCTCCTCATAGCGCTGAATTACATTTTCTTCCAAAAACTGAATCCCCCAGCCTTCCAAAAATCGTCTCACGCTATCTTCATCGAAGAAGCGCTTTGTCCCCATTTCTACTTGATAAAAATTCGGCTCGATTTCCACTCCAGAAGACGCGCCGTAATGATAATCATGAGTCGAATTGAAACGCGCCAGCAAAACTCCGTCCGCTTGAAGACAACGCTTGAGTTCAGACGCGATCCGCATGGTGACGTCCCACGAAAAATAATGCAAGCTGAGGCTGGCGACAATTACTGCCAAACTGCGACTCGCAAAGGGCAATGGCTGGCTGTTGTCCAATTGAATCCATTGCGCGCCGCGAACCGATTTAGCACATTTCGCCAAATTCTCCTTTGAAATATCTGCGGCAAGCACTTTGCATCCCGCGGAAAGCAAAATCGTTGTATCCCAACCGTAGCCGCAGCCCAACTCTACTACATATCTACCGGCAGATTTCCGCTGAATTAACGCCAGCCACTTGTCCAGCCACGGATCATTTCCCATGCGAAGGAGTATACAACAAAACCATCCACGTAAGCATAATGCTCCCCAAATCATCTATAATAAGGGTGAGAGCAGGCTTTAGAAAGGAGCTACGAAATGTCTAACCAGACGAAAATTGGCAGAATCCACAATGAGCCGAAGGGCACTGTCCCCGAAACGGACGCATTCGAGCAGGAAATCGGTGTAGTGTATAACGAATCGATTCGCCGCGCCGAAAACGCAACCGCCGCGCGAGTGGTCGGTGTGGTCAATCACGCACTGGCCGCGCCGCGCCGCACACCCAAAACACGAACGCAGATTATCGGTAGAGTGAACAACGAGTTACAAAATAGCGCGCGCTCGAGCCAATAATGCTCGAATCAAAACTGCAATGCCTAATCGCATTGCAGTTTTGATATAGGGGTTATATCAAGCTGTCTATAAACACAATTTACGCGACTTCCGAATTCTGCGCGACCTTCAACGTCACATTAGAATCCACGTAATCGCACCAGGATTCATACTGTGGCAGCTTGCCGCGAATCGCTTCGTGATAGACCTTTTGAATGGCGCGCGTGATTGGGCCGGTCTTGCCATCACCGATCTTGCGGAAATCGATCTCGCTCAGGCCGATGCACTCTGCGGCAGTCCCACACACGAAGACCTCGTCCGCGATGTAAAGTTGGTCGCGCGAAACCGGCTGCTCGATCACCTCGTAGCCCAAATCTGTGGCAATGGTGAAAATCGAACTACGCGTAATGCCTTCCAACACCGGCGCGGTAGAGGGCGTAATGACTTTGCCATCGCGCACCACAAACAGATTCTCGCCGGTGCACTCGGCCACGTATCCTTGCGGATCGAGCAAAATCGCTTCGTTGAAGCCGAGCCGCTCCGACTCAGTCTTTGCCAAGAAACTGTTGGCATAGTTGCCCGCGATCTTGGCTTTGGTCATCATCACGTTCGGGTGATGCCGCGTAAAGGTCGAGATGTTGGCGCGGATGCCTTTCGCCAGCGCTTCCTCGCCGAGGTAATTCGCCCATTCCCACACCGCAATCGCCAGGGACGGCTGTCCGCCGTCCACATTCAGGTTCCAGCCGCCTTTGTCCAAATAAAGAAGCGGACGGATGTAGCAATCATTCATCCCGTTGACCTTCACGGTTTGCTTGGCCGCGTCCACGATCTGTTCCACAGTCCACGGAAATTCGCGGAAGCCGAACACACGCGCCGAATCAAACAAACGCTCGACGTGTTCCTTCAAGCGAAAGACTGCCGAACCTTTATCCGTGTCATAAGCGCGAATGCCCTCGAACACTGCCGCGCCGTAATGCAGCGCGGGCGTGAGAAAGTGCAGGGTCGCTTTCTCGAACGGCACCAGCTCGCCGTTCATCCAGATGAATTTCGATTCCATTGCCATGATGTTTCTCCTTGGTCTATAAGCGTTTAATAATTTCATCCGTCATCTGACGGGTTGTCAACTTGCCACCGATGTCCGCCGTGCGGCATCCATCAGTGATGGCTTCGTTTACAGCTTTTTCAATCGACGCAGCTTCGGCTTCCAACTTCAATGAATGACGCAACAACATCGCCGACGAAAGAATCGTACCAGTTGGATTTGCGATTCCTTTTCCCGCGATATCCGGCGCCGATCCGTGAGTCGGTTCATACAAGCCCGGGCCTGCTTCCGATAAACCGGCCGAGGGCAACATTCCCATCGATCCCGCCAACACCGAAGCCTCGTCTGTGAGAATATCGCCGAACATGTTCTCGGTGACGACCACATCCATCCACGCGGGACTGGTGATCAGTCGCATCGAAGCAGTATCCACCAAAACGTGTTCGAGTTCCACATCGGGATTCTCTTTGCCGATTTTGGTCGCGATCTGCCGCCACAATCTCGAGGATTCCAACACATTGGCTTTATCCACCGAGGTCACTTTTTTTCTGCGGCCTTTCGCCAAACTGAACGCCAATTCCAAGACACGCTTGATCTCGTAATCGTAATATTCGAGTGTGTCCACCGCGCGCTCACGGCCATCTTTGACATCGCGTCCTTTCGGCCAACCGAAATACAAACCGCCGGTCAACTCGCGCACCACGATGATATCCACGCCTTTGAGTTTCTCCGGCTTGAGCGGCGACGAATCGATCAGCGCCGGATGCACTTTCACTGGCCGCAGATTCGCGAACACACCGAGTCCTTTGCGCAGTGCGAGCAAGCCGCGCTCCGGGCGATCCTTGGCGGACGGATCATCCCATTTCGGCCCGCCGACCGCGCCGAGCAACAC
>DATKNJ010000029.1:0-3094 GCA_035541395.1 Anaerolineales bacterium | reverse complement strand
TTGATTGGCTCAAGCCAATTTGGATCCGCGTTGCAATTATCGCTGCTCTGCTTGCTCCGGCCTTGATCGCGGATGTAGAGCTTCATCCTTATCAGTATACATATTACAATCAATTCGTCGGTGGCACCGGCCAGGCCGCATACAACTTTGAAACCGACTATTGGGAGACCTGTTACAAAGATGCGATGCAACAAGTTAATCAGTTTGCGAGCGACAGTCATCCCACCGTTGTATTTGTAAGGCGCGAAGGTTATATCGCCGCGTATTATGCCGACAAAAGAATCACAGTCATGGATGGCAGCCAAACGAATAAAGACCTAAGTGACGGCGAATACTTCCTTTCTGGTTCGCGTGCTAATCAAGGGATACAGCGCTATCGAAATAACAACCAAATGATAGTCATCAAGCGCGATCAAGCCGTCTTCTGCATTGTGGAGAAATATTCCAAATGAAACTTTCGCATCGCGAACGATTACAAACCTGTCTGCGCGGCGAGCAACCGGACAGAGCGCCAGTCGCGCTGTGGCGTCATTTTCCAGTGGACGATCAGCTTCCTGAAAGTCTCGCTACCGCGGCGATAAACTTTCAACGCGCGTATGATTTCGATCTCGTCAAAGTGACTCCTGCTTCCTCATTTTGTCTCAAAGATTGGGGCGTGGAAGATCAATGGAAAGGTCACACCGAAGGGACTCGTCAGTATACGAAACATGCGATCAACGATCCGAGCGACTGGGAAAACCTGCGCGTGCTCGATCCATCCGCTCCGCATCTCGCGGGACAACTCACCTGTCTCCGTTTAATGCGCGCAGAACTCGGCCCGGATGTTCCCATGCTGCAAACCATCTTCAGCCCATTGGCACAAGCCAAGAATCTCATCGGCGGGCAGACCTTGCTCGCGCATCTTCGACTCTATCCCGAAGCAGTGATGCGCGGATTGGAAACCATCACCGAAACAACTCGCCGTTTTGTGGAGGCCTCACTCGAAACCGGCATCGACGGAATCTTTTATGCCATTCAACACGCGCAAGCAGACCTTCTAAGTTTGGACGAATACAAAATGTTCGGCGTACCATTTGACCAGCGCGTACTCGAACCAAGTCGCGGCGCATGGTGCAATATGTTGCATCTGCATGGACACGATGTTTATTTCGATCTCGTCTCAGAATTTGAATTTCAAATTGTCAACTGGCACGACCGCGAGGGAAGCCCGTCATTGGCCGAAGCGCAGAAAAATTTCAAAGGCGCGGTGTGCGGCGGCCTGAGGCAGGATACGCTTGTTTACGAGGACCAAGCTAAAGTCCGAGAGGAAACGGTGGACGCGCTTCAACAGACAAAAGGCCAACGATTCATCTTAAGCACGGGATGTGTTGTCCCGGTGATCGCATCGCATGGAAATTTGATGGCTGCGAGGCAGAGCGTCGAGCCATGAGTTTGAGAGTCATTTCAGGCAAAGCCAAAGGTCGCAAATTGAAATCGGTATCCGGCGATACCACGCGGCCGATCACAGACCGCGTGAAGGAAGCGTTGTTCAACATTTTAGCGAGCGATGTAGTCGATTCAAAATGGTGGGATTTGTTTGGCGGCACTGGCGCAGTGGGTATCGAGGCTTTGAGCCGCGGTGCGGCTTTCGTACGCTTTAGCGAACGCGAGAGACTCGCCATTGAAACCATTCGCTGGAATTTGGAGCATTGTCAACTTCTTGATCGTGCAGAGATTCGCCGCGGGGACGCGTTCGCGTTGTTGGCTTCTCAACCCGACCGCGCGTTCGATTACGTTTACATCGCGCCGCCACAATATCATGAGATGTGGTCACAAGCATTATTAGAATTGGACGCGAACATCAATTGGCTCAGCGACGCGTCATGGGTCATCGTTCAAATTGCACCTAAAGAATATCAACGAGTTGAGTTGAAAAATTTGGAAGAATTCGATCAGCGTAAATATGGAAGCACGCTGCTCGTGTTGTACGAACGAACATAAAGGCGACCACAAGGTCGCCTTTATGTTCTTATTTCCACGGCGCAACAATCAGCGCATTGTTATCGTCTGCAGCGTGACCGAGATATGGCAAACCCCAAGCCTGTTCAATGGTTTTCAAAAGCGAATAATGAGTGTATTGTGTTTCATCCTTGAAACCCGATTTCACTTGAGGCGAGATCAAAACAGTGGCGATTCGACCGCCGGCTTTTTCGGGCAAGCCGCAGCAGGAATGATCTCCCTGTCCTTCATCCCAAGTAAGAACTACCAAATAAGATTCCCCGGTGGCATCCAAAGCAGGGACAATCTTGTGTGCGAAGTTGAAAAGCCATTGATCAGAAACATCGATGCCGCAATCATGTGCGTCGTTACATAAATTGGGAGTCACAAAAATAAAGTTGGGCAACGATTTTGAAGCGATATCTGCATCGAGTTGATCCAGTGGAACAATGTGCTGATCGCAACGATCTGCATTTAGACGAATCGGATCAAAGTAAATAAACGGGTTATGCTTTTGTGCATAAAGCAGTGTACTTCCGACAAAACATGGCGAAGGCATGTCTTCCTGATATGTGCGCCAAGTGCGGCCACCGGTCTCGATCTGATCCGGCAGGCTGGGTGCATTGACAAAACAATCCTCGCAATCGGATGTGACGCCAAATGTATCGCCGCTTATCATCGCCAGGTAGTTCGGCAAGCTTGGATGAGTCACTGCATAAAACTGATCAAGCAAAGTATACGTATTCGCCAAAACATTATAGTAAGGCGCTTTTGGGCTGCCAATGACTGTGCCTGATTCCTTATTCTCAAACACAACAATGACGATATGCGCAAAGTTTGGTACGAGTGGCAACGGTGTGGCCGAGGGAGAAGGCGTATCAGTTGGTGTAACTGTGGCTGTAGGCGGAGCAACCGTCGGCGGGAGGGAAGTGGCAGGCGAAGCAGGCGGTGCTGAGGTCGCCACAATCGGTGCGCAGCCAAGTGCCAGCATCAACATCACAATCAAAAAGATTTTGCGAAAGCGGAACATAAACACCTCAGAGTCTTTTTTCAAATCGGCTTTTGTTGTATCATAGATTGAACCAATCTGCAATTCGAGAGGAATCCTATGGACATT
>DATKNJ010000028.1:0-2497 GCA_035541395.1 Anaerolineales bacterium | reverse complement strand
TATCCCATTTTGTGCCTTGGTTCCATCTCAAACAACACACACTGATACCTCTCCTCCTCCCTCCCTCCAATCCCCTCCAGCACCGTCCCCACTGCGCGCCGCAGCAACCTCTGATATCGAACCACGTTCACCGTGCGCGCATCGATCTCCTCGCGCAAATCATACGCCCGCGCTCGCGGCACCCCGCGCAAAACGAATTCACAATCTCACCGATGTCATCGCAAAGATGGCCGAAGGCGTCAAGGCCAATCTGCGCGGCAATGACTTTGACTTAAAACAAAAAGCCGCCGATCCTTGATCACGCGGCTGGTCGTGGCCCGTCACCGCGCGAGGATCGACGGCATTCTTTATTTTCTGCCTTTGCAGTTGAGCGAGGGATGTCTTGGGAAGAGTGCCCCCATGGAGATTCGAACTCCAGTTTTAACCTTGAAAGGGTTGTGTCCTGGTCCACTAGACGATGGGGGCTGAAAGGCGTCGCGGGGCTCATGCCAGCGATGTGATGTGCGGCGGCTTGAGGCCGCCCACATCAAAGCGGGCGGATTGTATCATCCCGCCGCGGGGCAGTCAAGCGATTTGATCGGTTATTCCGGTTTCACGCGCTGGCTGAGCAGGGCCATCATGTCGATTTGGGTGCGATTGATCAGCATGCCCGGCGTTTCGACGCGCAGGCTCGGGATGAGGATGGCAGTCAATGTGGCATCGTAGAGGGGAATGAACGTGCGAGTGCCATCGGCCATTAATGCAGTGAAATCGAAGCGGCCGGGAAATTCGAGCGTGCCTTCGATCTCAAAGACTTGTGTAGTAATGCGCAACGGATATTCAGTCACTGAGGAGTAACCGCCGCGTAACAATGCTTGCGGACCTAAATCCTCGCGGCGAGACATACATAACGCATACACATGAGTCTTCATCATGCGTATTACTTCGAAATGGTCGGCCAGCTTGGTGGGCATGTGCAAACGCGCCAAGCGCGCATCATGGACTTCCATCATTGAGTGTGTGGGGTCGTTCAACATACCCATCACACCGGTACTCGTCGCCATCACTTTGCCCACTGCCCGGTATCCCGAAGTAAAAATATCAGCGGGAAGAAAGCGATAAGTGCGGGGAGAAGTATCCAGTGCCATTTGGTGGGAATCGTTGAGGATCAGGATTCGGGCGCGGGGCGGCTGTGACCAGGTTGAGGTCGGGAAGGAGGCGAGGCCTTCTTCGCTTTGGTGGGTTTTCCGGCGTTCGGATTCAATAGCATCGTTAACTGCGAGATCGCCTTTTCATCATATTCACGTCGGCCACACATGTCACACACCCAGGCAGGGAAGTTCGGGACAGTAATCAGTTCATCGCCAAGCCAGGTGAAATAAGTAAGCAAGCGCGGATGCATGACTCCGGCGGAACATTCGGTGCATGGAATGGTTTGAGAGATGGGTGTTTCGTTTTTATTCATGCAAGCTCCTTCAAGAAGCCGCCAGCGCGTTGAAGTGTTGAAGTAAATTCCATTTTTGCGGCGGCCAATAAATGAGGGTTGCTTTGCCAATTACGTTGGAGACCGGTAACAGTCCCCACGAATGAGAGTCGGAAGAATCGTTGCGGTTATCGCCTAATACAAACAAATAACCTTGTGGAACATTCCATTGCCCGGAATAAACCGGCGCCGCAGCGATGTATGGTTCATTGAGCGCTGCGCCGTTGATGCTGACGACACCGTTCTGCACCGAGACCTGATCACCGGGCAGCCCGATGACACGTTTGATCAAATCCTGTGAGGGATCCACGGGGAATCGGAAGACGATAATATCGCCGCGTTGGAAAGACCAAAAGCGATACGCGAGACGATTGACGAGAATAAATTCGCCATCATGTAAAGTTGGATTCATGCTGAAGCCATCCACGCGTACGCGCGCAGACACCGCGTTGATTCCAAGAAATAAAATCACAGCGAGGACAACCGTTTCGACGATATCCACGAAGACTTGTCCCCATTTCACATTTTCTTCCTCAGCAGGAGTCTGTGCAGGCGCCTCAGACTGACTTTCAGGTTGCAATGCGTCCTCCAAAAGTACCTCCAAAATCTTGGAGGGATTATACAACCTTTTAGAAAGAGTCAATTGCTCCTTAAGGTGGTCTTAACTTGAAGTTGCAATGAAAATAGGCTTGCATCTCATACATAAAGTTTAGACTCTTCGCTCGCAAAGAACGCCCCCTCAGAGTGACACAATACGATTTTCTTCTTTTCTACTCTTTCCAATTCAAAATAAATTCGACTTGCTCCTGTGTTTCCGGGGAGCGCGGATGACGGACTCGCTTGGGCATCGACTGCCACCATTCCGCGAGCTGATTCAACGCCTGCTGACCGGTCTTTCCATGGCGAACGAGATAGCATCCGACCGCGATGCCGGTCCGTCCAACCCCGCCCCAGCAATGGACGTATAGTTTTCGATTTTTATCCAAAGCGGAATCAATCGAATCGAGAATCATCTTCATCGTCTGCGCGGTTGGA
>DATKNJ010000027.1:0-4827 GCA_035541395.1 Anaerolineales bacterium | reverse complement strand
CGAACGTAATTTGTTTCTTCACCTCTTGCCACTCCTTATAGCTGGCATCGCAGCCTCGCTGATAATCCTTGCTCCATTCTGGGCCGCGGACTGGTATCGCACCCCGTTTCTCGGAATGTTGCTCGAACCAAACAACGTGGTGAGCCAGATTACTTCTCCGGGCTGGCCCGCCCGCAGTACCGGAGTGATCTTTGCCGATCGTTTACTGGCCTTGGACGGCCGGCCGATCAATGATGCTTCAGCGTTGATGAAGTTCCTCCAACAGAACGGCATGCAACCGGTTCAGGCTTCTTTTGCGCGGCGCGCAGGCGGGACATTTGAATTGACGATTACGCCGCTGGCCCACCCGCCGCTAAGTGATTTATTTACATTGTTCATTGTGCCCTACCTTGTCGGTCTGGTTTTTATTGGCATTGGGATATGGGCATACACTCTTCGTGGTGACCAGCGGGCCGGCCGCACCTTGCTCGCCTTTACCTCCGCACTAAGCATTGCAACCACCTCGTTCCTCGACATGGATACCACGCGGCACGCAGTTTTACTTTGGGCTTTGAGTTTGGGCATCATGGGAGCGAGTCTCGTACATCTTTCTTTTGTTTTCCCTCAACCAATGCGCTTTATCCTACGAAGACCGAGCCTTCGCTGGCTGGGATGGATCGTATTCATCCTGCTTGCCATACCAACGACGCTTGCAATCATCAGGTCCCCCGGCCCATACTTCTATATCAACACCTGGCAGTGGGGCTATCTTTTCATTACTGTTGGATTCGTTTTATTCCTTGGCACACTGATCCACCACATGTTTCAGAGCAATCTATCTCATGTTCGCCAACAATGCCGCGTTATCATCTTCGGTGCGATGATTGCATTTATACCCACGCTCTACTATATTACGCCTCTTGCATTTGGTCTCTTTACACAATTTTATGCCTGGCTGGTTTTTCCCGCGCTGATAATCTTTCCGCTCTCGATTACTTATGCCATCGTCCGTTACCGATTGCTCGATGTGGACCGTTTCTTCTCCAGGGCACTGGCCTATCTGTTGACCCTCGGTGTGGCTCTTGCCGCATTTTACGCCATACTGGCGCTGATCTCGCTGCTGCTCCAGCGAGTCGTCCGTGCGAATGACCCGTTGACCGTTGCGGCTTATTTGCTTCTGCTGGTCATTGGATTCAACCCCGTACGCAGCCTTTTTCAACAGGGTATTGACCGCCTCTTCTATCGCGCGCCCGCTGATTATCGCCGCGCCCTGACAAGCCTGTCACGAAACCTTGCCATTACGCCGGATCTCAACCGGACGCTCCATACGCTTGAAGATCAGATCATACAAGCTTTGGCACCCGAGAAGTTTGTTCTCTATCTTTATAACGATGATCTGGAAGAGTATTTTCCACATGCCACGCATGAAGATTCTGCTCCACCTTATCAAATCGAAGATCCGTTGATTCAGCTCATCGCCTCGGTGCAAACACCAAGCTGGTTCCCAACGGATGGGCCTCTGCCCACCCCTCTGCAGAATCCTGCCAGTTCCTATCGCCGACTGATGGGGTCGACCATTGTGCCCCTTCACTATGAAAGCAAATTGATCGGCTTTATGATGCTTGGTCCGCGTCGATCGGGCGATTTATATACCAGCGACGATTTGGATTTTCTGGCGGCGGTTGCATCGCAATCTGTATTGGCGCTTGAAAATGCGCGCCTCTTTGCCAACCTGCGTCATACCTTGGATCAGACGCTGGAAATGAAGAATATGATGGACGATATTTTTGCATCCATCGCCAGCGGGATTATTACGACCGATTTGGATCGGCGTGTCACCCTCCTTAATCGCGCCGCCGAAAATATTTTGGGCGTGAATGTCAGCCGCGTGATTGGCGAGCCGCTTGCCAAAGCTGTGCCTGTGCTCGGCGTGGAATTGGAGGACGCCGCCAGTAATACTTTGAATAAGGGTGAAACGGTAACCAGCACGGAACTCAGTGACAAGGTGCCGGAACGAGGCGATTTGTATTTGCGACTTTCGGTCTCACCGTTGCGCGACGCGTATCTCGGCACCAAGGGTGCGACACTTGTCTTCGAAGATTTGACTGAGCGCCACAAGTTGGAAGCCGAGCGCGAACTGATCCGTAAAACTTTTGGACACGTGGTCGCGCCGCGCGTGCGTGATCGATTGCTGGCGAATCCCGATAACCTTCGCCTGGATGGCACCAAGCAAGTCGTCACGGCCCTGTTTGCGGATATGTCGGGCTTTACGTCGTTTAGTGAAAAACGTGACCCTGAGACAGTCTTCAGTGTACTCAATCAATATTTAGCCTTGGCGGCTCAGGCGATTCTCGATGAGGAGGGCACGCTGGATAAATTCATGGGGGACGCCGTGCTGGCAATTTGGAATAGTCCCGATCCGCAGCCTGATCATGCTTTGCGCGCGGCGCGCGCCGCATTGAACATCGTACAACGCTCGATGAACGCGCACCACAATTTAATGGACCCCGAACAACATATGCTGTTTCGCATCGGGATCACAACCGGCCCCGCCATCACCGGCAACGTGGGCACGACCGAGCTTTTCAATTACACTGCCATTGGTGACACGGTCAATCTTGCACAACGTCTGCAATCTTCTGCTCGACGCGGGCAAATCCTCCTACAGATTACAACATATGAAATCATAAAGAATTTTGTGGATGCCGAGGCGCTTATCCCTATTGCCGTGAAGGGACGCGAACAAGCTGCAGAAGTGTATGAACTTAAAGGGTTGAAGAAATAATATCTGTCATTGCCACGCGGCGCTAAAGCGTCACTCGCAATGACCTATCAAACAATATGCCGAGAAAATCCACGAAGACTTCTTCCTTCGGTTCGCCGGGACGCGCTGGACATGATGCCTCCGCGTTTTATGCTGCGCGTCTTTATGACAACCAGCCCCGGGCTGAAGAAATGAAGTACATCGAGAATCCGATCCCATCCGATAAGCTGGACAAGATTTTCAACGCTTCATCAGAATCGATGAGCGAACTGCCAAATAACTCCGTACATTTGATGGTCACGTCACCGCCATATAATGTGGGAAAAGATTATGACAACGATTTGACCCTCGAAGAATATCTATCTTTCTTAATGCGTGTCTGGACTGAGACGTATCGCGTGCTCGTTCCCGGCGGACGCGCCTGCATCAATGTTGCCAATCTTGGACGCAAGCCATATATTCCACTTCACGCCTTCATCATCCGCGACATGATAGATACAGGCTTCCTGATGCGCGGTGAGATCATCTGGGATAAGGGCGCCTCGGCAAGTTCCTCCACCGCCTGGGGTTCGTGGCAATCCGCATCGAACCCAACCTTACGTGATACGCATGAATATATTTTGGTTTTCTCAAAAGAAAATTTTCGGCGCGATAAAATAGATGCGCGTGATAGTACCATTTCAAGAAAAGACTTCCTTACGCTTACAAAATCTGTATGGAAGTTTCCCGCAGAGTCTGCCAAGAGGATAGGCCATCCAGCGCCATTCCCGATTGAATTACCATTTGGGTTGATTCAGTTGTATACCTACTCTGGGGAAGTTGTTTTAGATCCTTTCATGGGTAGTGGCCAAACCGCTATTGCCGCTTTAAAGGCTAAACGGCATTTTATTGGTTACGAAAAAGCAAGAAATTATGTCAGCTTGGCAAAGAGGCGGATCAAACAATGGAAAACTGGAAAACAGTGACACATTTATGATGGTTGGTCCTTCGCGATAGGTTGATTTGTAGGTGCCGCACAGGGAGTGGAATATATCCGCGGAATTTGTTGAGGCAATGGAAGGTTTAAGGGGTTATTTGCAATAACGCTTGGGGCATGATATTGAAGGTTTCAATCGTTATTTTGTTTTCCTTGGGCGCAAATCTATGAAAGCATTTACTTATAATCGCTACTGAAAACCATTCGTTACCGGGTTGTACATCCACGCTCTGATCAATCAGTTTAATTGTTTTCAAACGCTTTGGCAAATAGAAATGGCCGCCGGTCGGTGAAGGTACACATGCGACAGAGATAAGACTCTGGCCGGAGGCTATCGTGATGGTGAAGTTGGACAGATGCAACAATCATTAATAAACCACTGGCCTGGTTTGAACCCGTTGATCCTGTCCAATTCCTGCATCCAGCAAAGGAAGTATAATTTTATCCATAAGTGTCAAAGCCAACTCCATAGTTTATTGAAGGCCGTCATTAAAAAATGGCGATAAAATCAGCAGGCTTTGTCGTATGAGCAAACTTAGAAGTACAGGAGATAGAAATGAAAACCTACACCAAGCCTTCCGACGATGAACTTCGTCAGAAGTTGTCATCGATGCAATACCAGGTCACACAACACGAAGGGACGGAGCCGCCCTTCCGCAACGAATATTGGGATAACAAACACGCCGGCATCTACGTGGATGTGATTTCAGGCGAGCCATTATTCAGTTCGCTTGATAAATATGACTCAGGCACCGGCTGGCCGAGCTTTACGAGTCCGCTCGAACCAGGTAACGTCGTCACCCATACCGACTTCAAACTTATCCTGCCGCGCACTGAAGTCCGGTCCAGGTTCGCCAATTCACACTTGGGTCATGTCTTCAACGATGGCCCGGCTCCGACCGGTCTGCGCTATTGCATGAATTCCGCTTCACTTCGATTCATTTCGGTGGAAGATTTGGAGAAGGAAGGCTACAGCGAATATCTCCCTCTGTTTCACAAATAAGCAGCCGGAGAACCGGATCGTTCAAGCCCTACTCAAATTTATATCCTGCCGCAAACCGGCAGGATATTTTCCTTCTCCTCCAAACTGGCATAATGATTGGCATGG
>DATKNJ010000026.1:0-14372 GCA_035541395.1 Anaerolineales bacterium | reverse complement strand
TCCGCTCGCCCCAGCATCTGGCTCACTTTCGTGATCGCTGCTGTCAACGTCGTCTTCCCGTGGTCGATGTGCCCCATCGTCCCTACGTTCAAATGCGGCTTGCTCCGATCATACTTCTGCTTCGCCATTGTTTCACTCCTTTTCTGACATAAAACGTAGTCAGCAACTGAGCCCACGATGGGATTTGAACCCATGACCCCGTTCTTACCAAGAACGTGCTCTGCCGACTGAGCTACGTGGGCTTGACGTGCTGCCGGGAATTCCCCGGTAGTGGGCGGTGAAGGATTCGAACCTCCGAAGGCTGCTGCCAACTGATTTACAGTCAGTCCCCTTTGGCCACTTGGGTAACCGCCCGATCAATTTATCTAGTAGTTAGTCTACTAGTCGCTTCGTCTCTCATTAGAAAGAAAGAGACGAACCGACTAACAACCTAACTGGAGCCGACGACGAGAATCGAACTCGTAACCGCCCGCTTACAAGGCGGGTGCTCTGCCGATTGAGCTACGTCGGCGATTAAGCAGGCCGATTATACCAAAGCCTTTTTGAAAGTGGAAGTATCAAGGCAATTAAATTGCTCCCGGCGCGCAGGAGCAAGGCTGAGAGTTTAACAGGATTCGCATGTAGCGTCAAGCTTCCGGTACAAATTTATGAAAAAACAGGATTACCTCTTGACTGAACAGATGTTCTATATTATTATATTGTTGTAGAACATCTATTCTAATTGGTGAATCTGATGTCGGATAATAACCGTTACTCTTTAATGCTTGAAGCGTTAGCAGAACTTGCGCCGGAAATGGAAGCGATGCAGCCATCCGCCTCTCAGCCTGCTCTGCCTTATATCAGCAATGTTCTGGCTGAATTCACGCCACTCCCTCGCGAGGCTTTATTCCTTGGCGTAGCAATGGACGGACTTCCTGTATTTCTTAACTTACAGGACTCGGTACCGGGTCCGTTACTCATTGCCGGCGATGCAGGCAGCGGTAAAACATTATTCTTGCAATCCATCGCGCATGCAGTGAATCAAACACATCAAGCTCAAGATGTTCAATATGGAATCATCACTGCCCATCCCGAGGAATGGGATAGCTTGGAGCGCGCTGACCATTGTGTCGATGTCTTCCCAGCATATAAAAACGCCGCCGAAGATTTTATAAACTCGCTGGCTTCATGGGCACATTCCAATCGCGGTGAATCGCAATCAGTATTATTGCTGATCGATGATTTGATCACCATCACAAAAATGGATTTCGACGCGCGTCAGAGTTTGCGTTGGCTGCTTCTACGAGGACCAGCTCGTCATGTCTGGCCGATCGTTTCATTAAATCCGCAATTAATAGATGAAATTCGTCCTTGGGATGAATTTTTCCGAACGCGCATCTTTGGAAAGATTAGCGACCCTCAACAGGTACAGAATTTGAGCGGTTCGCTCCAATCGCATCTCGAAAGCCTCACTGCCAGATCGCAATTTGTGATTCGCGAAGATGAAAAATGGTTACGGTTCTGGATTCCTTCGCTAGAGTAAGGAGTTTGTTATGTATACTGGAATGCTTTGGTTTGATAATGACCCGCGCACTACACTGACCATCAAAATTCAAAAAGCGGCTGACTATTATAAGAAGAAGTACGGGCGTTTGCCTGATCTGTGCTTGGTACACCCCAGCATGTTAGGTGAGAATCAATCCGAGCCTTTGCAGGATCATGGACGACAAATCACAATTCGTTCTTACCAGCCTGTCCTGCCCGGGCATCTTTGGATCGGCACGGAAGATCAAACTTCATAAGAACAGAAGGTTTTCTGTTCTTATCTCTTGGCACTCCCCACAGCTTCGCCACTGCGGGGAGTGTTAATTTCCCATTCCTACTACAAATGCCACTGCATAATTCTGAGTATGGCTCAAACTAATGGACCAATGAACGAGTCCGTTTTCTTGTGCCTTCTTTTCAGCAGCGCCATAGAGCTTTAACCGTGGTGCGTTATTCTCATCTCCCAACACTTCAATCTCGCACCAACCAATGCCTTTGATGCCCTGACCCAATGCCTTGGCCACTGCCTCTTTGGCTGCGAAGCGCGCCGCCAGCGATTCGATTCGGGCCCCATAAACTCGAAGCTCGTTTTCAGTGAAGATGCGGTTTAAAAAACGATCCCCGTAACGCGCGATGGCGTCCTCCACGCGTTCAATCTCAACCATGTCCACACCCGTTGCAAGGTTCATAAGATGAATTACGGTCCGGCAGTCGAAACGGCCAAGCGATCAGGATCGATATATTTGCGCGCAACTTGCAACACTGCTTCGGGCGTAACCGCGTTGACTCGCTCTGCGTAATGCTGATAATAATCGAGTCCCAAATCATAACGTTCGATATTTAACAACGCGTTCGCCACACCACTATTCGACTCCAACGAAAGCGGCAATCTTCCAATGAAATTTGCTTTGCTGTCTGCCAATTCCTCAGCGGTCACGCCAGCTTTCACGAAACGCGCCAATTCTTTCATAATCAAATCGCTGGCCTTCTTTACATTAGAAGGATTCACACCCGCGCTCACCGACCAAGTACCCGGGCCAATCCCCGCGCTCATACTCGAATATGCGTAATATGCCAGCCCCGATTTTTCGCGCACCACATCACCAATACGCCCCATCATGCCAAATTGGCCCAATACCGAATTCCCAAGCGAAGCTGCCATAAATTCTGGATCTTTCCGACGCGGACCAATTGTGCCAATCACAATATCTGACTGCGATTTGCCGGAGATGGCATGATGACGTTTGACCGTTTCATCCAATACTTTCAACGCCGGAAGTTCCGGCGCGTCTTTCTGACCGTCAACCTGCCAACTGCCTAACACGCGTTGGACTTCAGCGACAGCTTGTTTTGGTTCGATCCCACCCACAATGGCAATGACCAAACCGCGAGGTCCGAAATAAGAACGGTGAAAATCGATCAAGTCTTCACGCGTGATCGCTTTGATCGTTTCCGGCCATCCATCCGATGGACGACTATACGGATGCCCATCGAAGAGGATTTGGTCAAAAACCAGATCGGCCATGTCGGATGTATCCTGTGCGCGAATGGAAAGACCTGTGAGGAGTTGAGCGCGCAATTTCTCGATTTCATCCGCCGGGAAGGCCGGCCGTTGAAGCGTTTCAGATAGCAAGTCGAGCAAGAGCGGAACATCCTCGGCTAACGAACGACCGCTAAAGCCTGTCGTATGCGTACCCGAGTCGTACCCGAGACTCGCACCGACAGATTCAAGCTCGTTATAGATCGCGTCGAAATTGTGTTGGTCTGTGCCGCGCATTAACGCGGATGAAACAAAATCAGCCAAACCAAGTTTTTCGTCCGGTTCGTTCAAACTACCGGCCTGCAAATAGCCGCTGACCGAAACCGAAGCGCTATTAAAATTCGTGCGCGTCAATAGGGTGATGCCATTCGACAACACTTCGCGGTAGACATCTTCCGGGCCAGGCAGGGAATGTGTTACTTTCGCAGATTTTGCCATTCAGGACTCCTCTGCCACAGGAATATATGTGCCCACGACGCGCGTCTGCGGCCGCAGATATTCACGCGCCACGCGTTGAATGTCTTTCGGCGTTACTTTGGCCAGCTGATCGAGATACGTTAGGAACCAATCGTACGTTGCAAAGATTTCAGCATGCCCCATCCAAAAGGCTTGATTGGTGATGTTCTCGCTGCCATATGCGAAGATTGCGCGCGCTTGCTTGACCGCGCGCGCTACTTCTTCTTTGGAAACCAATTCGTTTTGGACACGTTCGATTTCAGCATCCAGCGCGGCCAATGCTTCTTCTGGTTTGCGTTGCGGATGAACTGTCACAGTGAAATAATATAGAAACGGATCGATCGTCACTGTTGAGCCGCCTGAAACACTGACAGCCAATTCTTTGTCCACGAGCGCGCGATACAAACGCGAGGTTTTATTCGAGATGCCTCCACCGAACATATTCAAGCTGGATGCTCCAGCCAGTAAACTGTCCAATACGGTTAACGGAAAGAAATCGGGATGAGACGCGGCTGGAAAATGGTATGCAACTTGAAGGTAGGTCGTCTCGCCCGGCCCTTCCACGGAGAGTCGCACTTCGCCGCGCGGCATCGGCTCGGAGCGCGTCAAGCGCGGAGGAGTCGATCCGGCGGGAATCGGTTCAAAGAGTTCTTTGATGCGCGCCAGCATCGTCTTTGTATCGAAGTCACCCGCAATGGCCACGATCGCGTTGTTCGGCACATAATAAGTGCGGTAATGACTGTATAAATCATCGCGGGACATGGAATGCAAATCAGCCATATCGCCAATCACTTCGTGATGATACGAATGGACACGGAAGGCGGCTTGTTGAATGGCTTCGCCGAGCTGGAACAACGGTTCGTTCTCATTGCCCTCACGCTCTGAAATGATGACCGTACGCTCGGAGGCGACTTCCTTTTCATCAAAGAGACTGTTGACCATGCGGTCGGCCTCGAGGCGCAAAGCCAGATCGATCTTATCGGCCGGCATGGTTTCATAATAGGTTGTCCAATCCAGGAAGGTCATCGCGTTCCATACCGCGCCTTCGCGCGAAATGGCTTTATCGAGCACAGTCGCTGCGAATTGCGGCGTTCCTTTAAATTGCATGTGCTCGGTCCAATGTGAGATGCCGGTCTTGCCATTGATCTCGTCGCGCGAACCGACGCGATACCAAACCCAGGAAGAGATCAGCGGCGCGGTATGAATTTCCTTCAGCAAAACCTTCATGCCGTTCGAAAGCGTTGTGCGTGTCAGTTTATCAGCCATGAAACTCCAAAATACAAATTCTATTGATGAGGAAACCCGACAAAATCATACATTGCTAATGACAGATGGCCACGCTGTCCAGGTTCAGCGCGTTCGGTTCCACTAAACAATACAGCGGCTTGACCACATCCTGCAAACCGACGAACGGCTCGTGCAACTCGGTTTTGGACAGCGGGATATTCACCGGCACATCCAGATGAATCGGGATTTGGTTCTGCACCGGAAGGCCAAAGTTTAACTCTACATCCAGAACTGTACCAGAGGGCAATGTCACAGTGGCGGGCGCGTCGATGTTCAAAGCAGAGGTACTGATACGCACGTTCGCGTTCGAAATCACTGTATTACTGGCAAGTTTGATCTGTGTGGTCGTTTGGACCGGAACCGTAATATTCAACGGAATCTGTGCATCTACTGGAATGGTGGTTTTAATGCTGGCACGATCCATCTTCTCAAAATTGGTGTAAAGTCCACCAAGGATGTTCGAGCCGGCGTCGCCAGCCGTCAGTTGCACAGAATAGAATACGCTGGCCATGTAAAGTAACAAAGCCAACAAAATCCCATTCACCACCAGCGACAGAATGCCGGTCACAGTCCAAAACGCGGGGAAGAGGTGCCCATATTGTGATGGACCAGCTGGCGGGGTGGTATGAGTCGTGCTTTTCGTGGGAGGAGGCGCGGCAGGCGGTGGAGGAGTCTGGGCCTTCGGTAAACGCGACAGAGGCGATGCTTCGGTCTGACGGGTGTTGGCGCTTTCCGCATTCGAGCTGGAGAGAATATTTCTCATGCGGCTGCGCGGGTCGTTGTTTTTCGGATCGCTGGTCATGTGGCCTCCTGGACTTCAAAACGATGCTTAATCTTAGCATAGTTATGAAAGAGTGATGAGTATTGGCAGTAACACTTGAGCGATCTAAACGAAGTATCTTTAGGCTTGCTTGTCCGCCGTTTGTTTTTTGACTATAATCATTTAGCTATATTGAATGCATCGGATAGGAGGAACGAAAAGTGACTGACCAATATTTGGTGGCTGTTGTCGGCGCGGGACCTGCCGGTATGTTTGGCGCACGCGAGCTTGCGAACGCAGGCGCGCGCGTTGTATTGTTTAATCGTGATATCAAACCCGGCGGGCTGGCCGAATACGGCGTGTATCCCAACAAACATAAAATGAAGGATGGCTTTCGCAAACAGTTCCGTCAGGCGCTTGCGAACGATAATCTTACTTATTATGGAAATATAAAAGTCGGCGCGCAAGGCGACCTCACGTTTGATGACTTGCGCGCGCTTGGCTTTCAAGCAATCTTGGTGACGGTTGGCGCACAAGGCACCAAATGGCTTGGGTTGCCCGGCGAAGATCTTGAGGGCGTTTATCACGCCAAAGATTTGGTGTATCACTACAACAAACTTCCGCCATTCAGCCAGAAACAATTCCATTTGGGCAAGCGCTGCGCGATCATCGGCGCAGGCAATGTGATGCTCGATATTGCTTATTACATGGCGCGCGAGATAAAAGCGGAGGAAGTCATCGCGGTTGTGCGACGCGGCCCTGGCGAAGTGAACTTCACAAAAGAAGAAATGACGCGCATGATCGCATATTTGGACCTCGACGCGTTCGAGGCGGAGATGACGCGCGTTCTGCCCGCGTTGCAAGCGGTCAATCAGGACCCAGAACTGGGTCGCCACAAAGTGTTGGACGCGCAGTCCAAAGCGGAACCTAAAACCAGCGAGTCGCGTTTCCGCTTCGAGTTCCTGACTTCGCCTGTTCAAATGATCGGCGAAAACGGCGCGCTGACCAAACTCGAAGTTGAAGATAACATTCTTGTCGAGAAGAACGGCGATTTAAAATCGCGCGGCACAGGCCACAAACGTACATTGGATGTTGATACTGTTGTCTTTGCCATCGGCGACAAAGTGGATGACTCCATCGGCCTTCCATCCGATTCAACTGAATTTATCAAAAATCCTTCGCCGCGTTTTCCAATCGATGGAACTTCATATGAAGCCTTTGATCCAAAAGCCAGCGCGCCTATTCAGGATATCTTCGTTGGCGGTTGGGCACGCAAAGCCAGTGAAGGACTCGTAGGCGTAGCGCGCAAAGATGGCACGAACGCATCGAAAGCCGTTTGGCAATATTTGCAGACTATGAAACCGACTTCTGTAAATCTCGAAGCGGTTGCCGAAAAAGTGAAAAGCACCGGCAGGCAAATCGTGACGAAAGAAGATGTTCAAAAGCTCGAAGCCGCTGAAGCGGCCGAAGCCCAAAAGCGCGGCTTGGAAGAGTTCAAATATGCCACGAATGAGGAAATGCTCGCAGCTACTGGGACGACAGTTTCAGCACAACCTTCTTAAGCGTCAGCATTCCGCATTGACATTTCTTACCGCGAAGATGCGAAGCGCGCGAAGAGAAAGACTTCGCGATCTTCCTTTCTTCGCGGTTTGAGTTTCTCCAAAACGAAACTATTGTAAAATCATTTCACATGAAGCGCGATCTCGTTTTTCGCCAACCCTTGATGAACGCCGCGGGCATGCTTGGATTCGCGCCCGATTCGCGTGCGCCGATTGCTTGGAATGAATTCGGCGCGTTCGTGACGAATCCGATCAGTCTCCGCCCGCGCTTGCCGGCCGCGCAACCGGCTTCGATTCAATACTCCGGCGGATTCCTGCTTCACACCGGCTTGCCAAATCCCGGCTTTCACAAAGTGATGAAAAAATATTCCGAACGTTGGTCGCGCGCAGACTTGCCGATCATTGTCAACCTAATGGCTGACCGCCCGGAAGAAACTGCCCAGATGGTGCAGACTCTGGAAACGCAGGAAAATGTAATGGCCGCCGAACTTGGCTTCGCGCCATTGCTGGCTGACGATATTCTATTGCTCACATTGGAAATGTGTTTAGGCGAACTGCCTTTGATCTTTTCCTTGCCCGCCGAACAGATTCTAAGACTCGGCCCGCGCTTGATTCAAGAAGGTGCGGCCGCGATCAGCATCTCTGCGCCGCGCGGATCGTTGCCCCTCACCCCTCCTCCTCTCTCAATAGGAGAGGAAGAAAAAATTGAATTAGTTACGGGTCGACTCTTTGGGCCTTCGTTGTTTCCGCAATCGTTGAGTCTTGTACGAGATGCGGCGAGAATCAGTTTGCCAATTATCAGTGCAGGCGGTGCATGGAAGAAAGAAGATATGCAAGCTATGCTTGAAGCGGGCGCGCTGGCAGTCCAAGCCGACGCGGCCTTATGGGGCCTGAATTGGCCGAATCAATATACCGAATAGAAAATCTTTTAGATTTCGTTTTTACTCAATAGCCGCTGAACTGTATCCAGCAACAAAAAAATCAGCATCCAAAAACTGAGCATTAATTCCAATCCCACTGAAAGTGCGTGACGTTGAGGCGCCATCGCGTCGCCATGCCAACTGATGAACAGGTGTGGAAAAATCGGCAGGCACAATAAAATGAACGCGGCCCATAATGGATTCCAATGCCAGGCACGGCTGAACACCGCGATCAACGCGGCCGCGGTAACGAAGCCCCATATCCATAAAATCAATTGATCGGGATACAAAACGCGTTCCACGCGCCACGGAAGAACCGGATCATACGCACGCGAAAAGTAATTGCCATTATCCACATTATCGAAAGCGATCAGGTTTTGGAATTCATTCCATGAACTACTGATACTGTCTACTGGATTAGTAACCAGCCAGCGCATATAACAAGTCTTGCCGTGTTCGTTCAGCCATGTGCGGAAACTCTCCAGCGCGGGATCATTATAAAAGGCGCGGTCGTCGCCGTTGGCAAACTCGCCCTTCAAACCCATCAGTTCCGGCGAAACCGGCATGCCACAAGATTCAAAAAACTTCACTGCTTGTTGATTCGGCAGAACACGGCGACCAATCAGATTGATGAGCGGAAATATCCAGCGGCCGCCGAGACTTGCATCCGCGTTGTTGAGGAGGAAAACGAAGATAAAAAAAGCCGCAAGAATTAGCAAACGCGGCTGTATCCAACGTAACAATACCGCGAGCAAAATCAAGCCTGCCAACATCAAAAGCAAATACGCATTCGTGTCGCGTGTGAAGGCAAGAAAGAAGGCGATCACACACAAGAGAATCACTTTGTAGATTCGCCAACCGTGCAAAAGCCAAACCCCAACGGCGAGAAATAAGACAAACCACGAGACCGAAAGCGACTCGGTCATCATCACGAAATCCCAGCCTGCCAGTTGGCGAACGAGACTCAAAGCCAGAATCAAAACAAAGGCTAACGGTTGCAGCCAGAGGGGCCGAAGAGACGCGGCAACCGCGAAGGCCAGCAATCCCCAAACCAGAATCGAGAATCCGAGTTGGAGCGTCGCGGTGACTTGATCATTCTGATGCGCGATTTTCAAGAGAAGCGGGAAACCCAACGGACGAGAACTGCCCCAAAAATCCGCGCTCAATAGAGGCTGATTGGAGATGCGCAGATACGCGGTGGTGTCGGCCAGTTCGCGCGGCTTGTTGAGCGCCGGCAAGTTGATGATGGCGCGCAAAAGAACGTAACAGATAAAAATGACGATCAAAAATAAATAGACAGCTTTGTTTGTGTCGCGCATTATTTTTCCAGCCAGATTGTGACTGGCCCGTCGTTGTAAATTTCCACGAGCATATGCGCGCCGAATTGGCCGGTTTGTGTCGGCACGCCATGACTACGCAGCAGTTCAACAAAACGATCTATTAATGGTTCGGCAGTTTCAGGGAAAGCCGCATCGGTGAACGAAGGACGGCGGCCTTTGCGTGCGTCGGCATATAAAGTGAATTGTGAGACCACGATGGCTTCGCCTTTTACATCCAACACGGAGAGATTGGTCTTGCCCTGTTCATCTTCGAAGACGCGCAAGTTG
Source organism: Anaerolineales bacterium (assembly GCA_035541395.1). Lineage (GTDB taxonomy): Bacteria > Chloroflexota > Anaerolineae > Anaerolineales > Villigracilaceae > JACPVF01. The sequence continues at coordinate 4,719 of DATKNJ010000026.1, read as the reverse complement.
GCGATCTTCTCAGCCAGGAACGCGGCCTGCTCTTTCCCATCGTTATGACCAATGCCCAACAAAACAACAAGACCATGCTTAATCTCAGCAATGGTCTTGCCTTCTACAATAACTTTCCCGGATTGCACTCGCTGTAATAATGCGCGCATGAGGTAATGGGCGGAGGCCATCCGCTCCCTAAGGTTTTATGGCAGTTTCACGGCTTCGCGGACTTCTGCCATGGTCTTTTGCGCGATCACGCTGGCGCGCTTGGCGCCGTCATCGAGTACATCTTTAACGTAGCCGGGCTGTTTCTCCAGTTCAGCGCGCTTGGCGCGGAACGGATCGAGATGCGCGTTCAGATTCTTGGCGAGGAGTTTCTTGCAATCCACACAACCGAGCGCAGCCGTGCGGCAATCGCGATTGATCATCGCCACCTCGTCAGGCGAGGAAAAAATCTTGTGCATCGAGAAAACATTACAAATATCCGGATTGCCCGGATCGGTGCGTTTGATGCGCGCCGGATCCGTGACCATCTGCATCACGCGCTGTTCGGTCTCTTTGGGCGTGGCAGCTAGTTCAATATGATTATTGAGACTCTTGCCCATCTTCTCTTTTCCATCGATGCCAAGCACTTTCAACACTTCAGTATGCTTGACCTGCGGTTCGATCAACACTTTGGTGTTATAGCGATAGTTGAACGAGCGCACGATCTCGCGCGCAAACTCGATGTGCGGCGCCTGATCGATGCCGACCGGCACGACATCTGCTTTATACAAGACAATGTCGGCGGTCATCAACACGGGATAGCCAACCAGTCCATAGTTGACGTTATCTGGCTGTTGGCGGACCTTCTCTTTGAAGGTCGGCAGATCGGTCAGCTTGCCGAGCGGCGTGACCATCGAAAGCAACGTGTGCAACTCCATCACCTGCGGCACATGCGATTGAATGAACAGGATCGACTCTTCGGGACGAATGCCAGCGGCCAACCAGTCGAGCGCCATCTCCATTGTGTTCAGCTTCAAGTTCTCGGTCGTCTCGACCGTGGTGAGGGCGTGGATATCCACGATGCAGTAGATGCAATCATAGTCTGACTGCATCGCAACGTAATTTTGAATCGCGCCCAAATAATTCCCCAAATGCTGACGGCCCGTTGGGCGCGCACCCGAAAATACTCGTCCTTTTTTTGCCATGCGTTATGCATCCTCTATTCGGCCACAGAAAAACTCTGCAGCAAAAATTATCCTTCCACCAACTTTCGTACCAATCCCAGCACTTCCCCCATTTCAGCGTGACGTTTCGTCTGCAGCTTTGAGTACAGTAACTGACCGTTGACTGTCACTTCGAAGCGGCCGCCTTCCGAGGGCACGAGCACGATCTTCTCGATCAGGTGCTCATATTCCTTAAGCAATTGCTCCGCCAGACTCACGGCCCGGCTGGTATAGTGTCAGACCGCGCAATAGACAATCTCAATCGTAAGCATGATGCACTTCCCATCATCTGATTATTGTGAGGGTTGACCTTCGCAACAAAATGAGTGTTAGAAAATTATAACATGCCGAATTATGAGTCTTGCCCCCTTCTTATAGGCGCGCTATAATCCGCCAGTCAGTAAGCTAAGTTAGGAGATCGGAATGCCTGTTTATACGTATCGTTGTGAGAACTGCGGGGTGCAGTTCGAGCGCCATCAATCGTTCAATGATGCACCGTTGAAAGTTTGTCCCGAGTGCCGCAAAAGGACGTTGAAGAAAGTCCTCTCGCCGGTTGGAATCGTGTTCAAAGGATCGGGCTTCTACGCCACGGATCATCGTTCGCCATCCGGCAGCAACTCGCGTAGCAGTGAGAAACCCAGCGAGAAGAAGACCGAGAAAAAGGAAGAAACTTCTTCCGCCAAGCCTTCGACCAGTAGTGAGTCGTCGAAATAGTTTTTTCAAATGAAATCGCCGCAGAGAAATCTCTGCGGCGATTTTTTATGGATTCAATAATTTTTTTACAACGGCGAAGTTTCCTTCAAATCCGGGCGCGGCGGCGCGTTCTTCTGTCCATAAATCAGAGTCACACCGGCCAGCGAAATCACATCGCCGGGATACAACACACTTTGTGTGGCGCGATGACCATTGATCAGGGTCCCGCCGGAAGAATCCAAATCGAACAACACGTACCTTCCATTGATCGCGCGCAACTGCGCGTGCTTGCGTGAAACGCGCGGATCATCGATCACCAGCGTATTGCCCAACTGGCGGCCAATTGTCACTACAGACTCAGTCAGCGGAAAGACTTTGACGCCGCCCACCAATACAAAGGCCTCTTCGGGAATCGCAATAACATCTTCAGGGAACTCCTGAGAATCTACATTCGGGCTATCGTCCATGTTTCCTCCCATTGCAATCTCTCCTTTTTTAAATTCTACATCCATTCATTAAGACGGGCAATGCCCCTTCCAGATTACTCGTACACCAGCGCATCACGGATCGTCAGTCGCGCCGCGTTTTGGGCCGGCAACAAACTGGCCAAAACTGAAATGACGATCACGAGTCCCAGCCACAACCCCGCCGCCAAAAACGAAAACTGATAATCCAACGGACGCGCCAACAGCGAGACACCCAGCACGTTTCCAAGCCAGATCGCCAATGGAATCGAAACCGGCACAGACAGAATCCAACTCAACACGCCGATCACCACTCCCTCAACGATCACCACGCGTCGCACGACCCCGTTCCTGGCTCCGAGCGAACGGAGGATTCCAATCTCGCGCGTTCTCTCCAGCACATTCAAGCCCATCGTGATGGCGAGCCCCAACCCACCGACAATCGCGATCAAAATCACCATCGCCAGCAACAAGATGATCAACGTATCCATTTGTGCAGCCGTGGATTCTTTCAACTGCGCGGTCGTCTCCGAGGCTGTGACTTGAATCTTCGCGTCGTGGAATTGACTCAACAATGCCGACTCCAACTCCGATTGCGCAGCAGGTGTGTTGATGTTCGATTGCACCACCAAACGATTCGCCAAATTCTTCTGCCCAACGACTTTTTCCAAATCGTCCTGGTGCACATACGCGGTTGGAAGAAAGCCGCGTCCGCTCGCGCCGACGATTTGCCAGTTCTGCGTTTGGCCGCCGATATCGAGCGTAATCACGGAACCAACTTTCAGGTCCGGGGAGAGATCGAGAAAATCCGCGTTGACGAAGATGGCGTATTGGTCGCCGGGATTCAACCAGCGGCCTTGCGTCACATCCGGCTGCGCCATGACTGTATCCGCGGGCACGCCATTCAAAACGATACTGCCACTCAGCCATTTATCTTTTTGAAAAATCAAGCGGCCATCGCTGACCATCCAGGTCTCCACCGCGCTGATCCCGCTGACATTTTTCGCCGTGTCACGAATGTCTTTTTCGAGATAGGCGCAGTCCAGATCAAGCCCCACATCGTAATTCAAATCGCCTTGCAGATCGCGCACCGCGGCGCGCATTGATTGGCGAATGCCGATCACCGCGATGAACATCGAGCCAGCCAAAATCAAAGCGGCAAATGTTAAAGCCAAACGACCTTTGCGACGAAATGTATTTCGCAACGACAAATTCATCAACTGCGGCAGTTCACGCAGACGCGCCAACCAACCCAAACTCGTGGCTTCTTCGGCGTTGTAACTGCTGATGGCTTGCCGAATGGTGATGCGCGCGCCATTGAGGATTGGCACAGAAGCAGCCAACAACGGAGCCAGCAACGCACTGGCGGCTTGCAAAGCCAATGTGCTGTTCGGCAAACTGAAATGCGTGATATCGAAGTTCATGCCATCGGCCACACCAGTCGCCAAGAAATACGCGCCGATCATGCCCATCGGCACAGCCAGAATTAACGCGAAGATTCCAAACAACAAAACTTCCTGGAAATACAAACCCAAGGTTTGATTCAAACGCGCACCGAGTGACTTCAAAATACCGATCTGCGGCACTTGCTGATTCATCACCGCGGACATGACACTGCTCACCAAGAACGCGCTCAGAATCAAAGTGAGCAATCCCAACGCGCCGAGGATGAACAACACCGAAGTCATGTTATCGCCCAGCACATATTTATCGGGCGGAGGCACGGGTGCACTATAAACTATATAACCGCGGTTCTTCAATTCTTTCACTACGCTCGTCAATTGCCGTTCGATGACCGCGCGATTTGAAGTATCTTTGAACGTGAGATATAAACGGTTATAACTGCGCGGCAGATTGAGTCCGGTGGCAGTTTGAGGTGTGATGTAACCCGTAGCGGTCAGGCTGATGCTAGCGGGCAGAATCGAAAGATCGTTCACGAAACCAGCCACTTTCAACGTGTGCACATCGCCGTTCAACATTTCCACATTGACTGTACCGCCGACTTTCATCAGCGTTTGCAAAGAACGTTCGAGCAAAATAGAACCTGGCGGAGGAGGAACGAGCGCGCCGCGTTCCACGATCAGCTTATTGAGGTTGAGATCGAAATCGGGAAGAGATTGCAAATTGAGGCTAACCCAGTCCTCGGGTCCGATTTGGAGGCGGGCTTGAGCCCATTGACGCGCTTCCACATGCTGCACGCCATCCATGCTTTGAACAATCTTCAATAATGAATCGTTGAACGGCGCCATGACCAGCACGGTCTGCGCGGGGCCCGAGCCTGCATACACCGCGCGCAAATTTTCTTCAAGCACGGTGCGGCCGGTGATCATCAAACCGAAGGCTGCCACGCCGACCGCCACGGCCAGCACAAT
>DATKNJ010000025.1:0-8754 GCA_035541395.1 Anaerolineales bacterium | reverse complement strand
ATCAAAACCCAAGGTTTGTAATGCTTTGGCAAAATAGCGCGAGTCATCGGAGAAAAGCGCGTTGGTTAAACGCGTTTTTCCATTTGCGAGCGCCGCGAGGAGCAACGCGCGATTGGTCAGCGATTTGGAGCCGGGTACGCGGACTGTAGCATTCAATGGATGTGAGATGGGTCTGATTGCAAGCGAGGAATCTTTCATTGCTCAAAAGCCTGATGTTTCTGTTGAGACTCATCCAGAAGCAATTCTAATTTCGAAAAATCTCTTTCCGCTAATATTGACTCAGCCCGGGCCAGTTGATTTTGAAATCGATGTAATTCATTCAAAACGTTTTCTTGATTCGACTCTAGAACGCCCAACATCATGGACGAAGGCGTACCCGCCAAACGACTCGTCGATTTAAATCCCGGGCCGATAAATGAAGCTACATCCTGTGAAGCCGCCAATACCAATGCCGATGAAATCAAAAATGGCAAATGACTTGTAATTGCCAAGATGCGATCATGCTCGGCTGCATCCAGAGTTTTAGCCTTTGCGCCAACCGCATCAATGATTTGATATGCGGCTGATAAAGCGCGCGGCGAAGTCCGCTCGAGCGGAGTCAACAAAAACGGCGCGGCGTAATAGAGAGTCCGTTCGGCGTTGGCGAGCGAAAGTTTTTCCTTTCCACAAATCGGATGCCCGCCAATCGGATCAAAATTTTCAGGCAAACGCGACATAGCCTCTACGATCATTTTTTTGGTCGAACCCAAGTCCATCACCACGCACGGCTTAGATGTAAGTGAAGGCAGTTGTTCAAGCAGAGTCAAAATCGCGGGCACGGGCGCGGCCAAAATCACGAGATCCGCTTGGGGCAAGAGCTTGGCAGGATCGCTCTCAGCGAAATCCACGATATATTGAGATCGAGCCAATTCGAGCGTGGCGAGATGCGGATCGATCCCATATAACGCGGCGCACTTGCCGCGCAACGCCAACGCGAGCGAACCGCCCATCAATCCCAATCCGATGATGGCAATCTTTGATTCGGAAAGATGAAAGTCAGGCTGCGACATCCTTCACCCTAGCCCTCTCCCAGTGGGAGAGGGGACTCAACAAGGTGACGATCGACCGCTTCAGCCACCGCTTTGACTTGCTTCACCATTTTGGCGAAGGCCTCCGGCGTGAGCGACTGCTTGCCATCCGAAAGCGCGTTAGCAGGATCGTGATGCACTTCGACGATGACGCCATCCGCACCTGCCGCAACGCCCGCCTTTGCCACCGCAGACACGTAAGACGAATCGCCAGTGGAATGACTCGGATCGATGACAACCGGAAGATGCGTGAGTTTCTTGAGAACGGGAATGGCGTTGATATCGGTCGTGTTGCGCGTGGCTGTTTCAAAGGTACGGATGCCGCGCTCGCACAACATCACGCGCGTGTTACCGCCGATGAGAATATATTCGCTGGCCATCAGCATCTCTTCGATCGTGGCAGACATGCCGCGCTTGAACAGAACTGGCGTGCGCGTCTCGCCGATGGCGCGCAGCAAATTGAAGTTTTGCATATTGCGTGCGCCGAGTTGAAAAACGTCCACATACTTTTCCATGATCTTGATCTGCGAGACCGCCATCACTTCGACGACAATTGGCAAACCGGTTTTCTCGCGCGCTTCAACCAAATATTCAAGTCCTTCTTCTCCTAGACCCTGGAACGCATAAGGCGAAGTGCGCGGCTTGAAGACTCCGCCGCGCAACGCATTCGCGCCTGCTTCGCGTACTGCTTGCGCGATTTCAAGAATCTGCGAACGCGACTCGACTGAGCATGGCCCGGCGATGATCGGAATTTCTTTCCCGCCAATCGTGAAGCCATCGAGTTGAAAGACCGAGTCGTGCGCGTGAAATTGACGAGAAGCCAACTTATACGGCTGCGAAATCCGTTGAACGGTCAAGACGCCCGGCAACGCTTCAAAGACATCCGTGCCAACATAATGTCCATCGCCGACTGCGCCGATGATGGTTTGCTCGACGCCTTCGATCACATGAGCGGATAATTTATTTTTTTCAATCGTGGCAATCACGTTTTGAATCTGTTCTTTGGGCGCACCGGGGTGCATGATGATCATCATAATGAATGATTCCTATTTATGTTTGATTTTGTAAGGGCGAGGTCACCTCGCACAATCTTTTATTTCTATTCAGGGCGGCAGGACGCCACCTCTACTTTTCTCATGCCCATCCTTGTTTCACATATTCTCTCTGGACGGTCGCCAGCCTCCTCCCCATGATCTGCGCGATCTGTCCAATTTGTTTCACCATTTCGGCGAACTTCTCAGGCTTGAGCGATTGCTTGCCATCCGAAACTGCATGCGCAGGATCGGGATGAACTTCCACGATGAGGCCATCCGCGCCCGCGGCGATGGCAGCACGCGCGACAGCGGCCACATAATCCGCGTGGCCGGTAGCATGGCTCGGGTCGAGAATGACTGGCAGATGAGTCAAATTTTTCAAAACAGGAATGGCATTGATATCGGTCGTGTTGCGCGTGGCGGTCTCGAAAGTACGGATGCCGCGCTCGCACAACATCACACGTTTATTTCCCCCGGCAAGAATATATTCAGCAGACATCAAAAGTTCTTCAATCGTGGCAGAAAGTCCGCGCTTGAGCAAAACGCCGGTGCGAGTCTCGCCGATGGCGCGCAGCAGGTTGAAGTTCTGCATGTTGCGCGCGCCGACTTGCAACACGTCCACATACTTGATCATCAAATCGACTTGCACTTGCGACATGATCTCCGCGACGATTGGCAAGCCAGTCTTCTCGCGCGCCTCAACCAAATATTCGAGACCTTCTTCGCCGAGTCCCTGAAATGAATATGGCGAGGTGCGCGGCTTGAAGATTCCACCACGCAAAGCGGACGCGCCCGCCTCTTTCACCGCCAAAGCTGTTTCCACGATCTGCGAGCGACTCTCCACCGAACACGGCCCCGCGATGACGACGATCTCATCGCTGCCAACAGTAAAACCGTCCAAAGTTAGAATCGAATTCTCAGGATGAAATTGACGCGAAGCCAATTTATAAGGCTGTGTGATGCGCTGAACGACATCGACGCCATCCAAACCTTCGAAGCGTTCAGTGGGAATGTTATGCGTCTCACCGATGGCGCCGATAATCGTCGCTTCGACTCCCTGCGAAAGATGAACGCTGAGTCCGGCGGCTTTAACATGCTCGATTACATGTTCCACTTGCTGAGGCGTAGCGTTGGCTTTCATTATGATCATCATGACGATTTCTCCTAAGGCGAAATTTATTGTGCGGCAATTAAATCGGGTCTCAACTTGACCGCGTCGCGCAGATATACATGAGTGATCTCATTCTGCGGGATGTCGGTGTTCCAATGCACGAGGACGCGAATCACGTGCGGCAAACTTCCAGGCACGGGAATTTCACGCGCACACATCATCGGGACGAGTCCCCAGCCCATTTGACGCGCAGCCTGCGCGGGGAAGGTCGAAGCGAGATCATCTGTCACCGTGAACAACGCGCTTCCCACGTCTTCCGGCTTCATACCGGGATTGGCTTCCAAAATCGATTCCAACAATTCACGCGTCGCTTGCAAAATCAAATCCGGCACATCGGCTGAAACGGTGATGGCACCGCGCACTCCACGAATAGACATAAGCTCTCCTTGTGCAAGTAATAAAAAAAGAGCGAGACCGCTTGGTCTCGCTCTTTTTGCATACAGATTGATTCTGTCTACTTAAGCGCCACCAACGGCAACCGAATTGCGGAGGCCGTAAAAATAGTACGCAAAATAAAAGCGGACAGAGTTGAACATATTGGGCGCTATTCTATGCCTCCGACTTGATCGCGTCAAGGGTGAAATTTCAAAACATAGCGCGTCGAAACTCCACCGCGAATTGTTTCGCCGTTTCAACAGGCGTTTGACTCGTCCCGATCGTTTTCACGCAAGCTGTTCCAACAATCACGCCATCCGCCATCGTGCCGACTTGTTTGGCTTGTTCCGGCGTGCCGATCCCAAAACCAACACAAACTGGAATCGATGTGTGCCTGCGTACGCGCGCAATCAAATCCGGCAATCCTTCGGAAATGGATTTTCGTTCCCCTGTCACGCCGATCACGCTGACGAGATAAATAAATCCCTGCGCGTTGCGTGCAATCAGCTCCATGCGATCATTGGGAGTTGTCGGCGCGAGCATTTGAATCAATGGCAAGGGCGGATCGCGGTCCGCCCCTACAGCAGATACAAATTCATCCGATTCTTCCATCGGCAAATCGGGGATAATGAATCCGTCAACACCCGCATCTATAGAATCTTGGATGAATCTCTCCAAGCCATACGCCAGCATCGGATTGTAATACCCCATCAACACCAACGGAATCGTCATGCCGCGCTGGCGCAATTCTTTCACGGCTTTTAGCGACTTCTTGACCGTGATTCCGTGTTCCAATGCAACCTGCATCGCGCGTTGATTCACCGGCCCATCTGCCAACGGATCGGAAAACGAAAGTCCAACTTCGATCAAGTCCGCGCCGTTTTTGGCCAAGGCTTCGATCACGTCAATGGATGTTTCCAAATCGGGATAGCCCAATGGAAAATACGGCATGAAAATCGGCTTGCTTTTGAAAGCTTCTGTAATTCTGCTCATTGTCTTTTCCTTTTTCAGCCACAAGAGACTCAAAGGACACGAAGGTTTAAAGCCTTAAGGCAAAAGCCTTTCCCTTTGTGTACTTGGTGCCCTTCGTGGTTAAAGGTTTTCTCCCATCTCTTTAATCACCGTATTCAAATCCTTATCTCCTCTTCCCGACAAATTCACCAAGATCACCTGATCTTTCTTCATCTTCGGCGCGCGCTTAATCAACTCTGCTACCGCGTGCGATGACTCCAACGCAGGGATAATCCCTTCGGTGTGACACAAAACTTGAAACGCGTCTAATGCTTCTTCATCCGTTGCGGATGTATAAAAAGCGCGCTCGTTATCGCGCAGCATGGCATGCTCCGGACCGACCGCGGCGTAATCCAATCCGGCTGAAATCGAATGTGTCTCGGCGATCTGGCCATCCTCGTTTTGCAAAACATATGTCCGCGTTCCGTGAATGATGCCGATTCGTCCCTTCGATGGATCTCCGAATCTGGCCGCATGTTTTCCCGATTCAATTCCGTTTCCGCCTGCTTCGACACCGATCAACTCCACTGACTCGTCATCCACGAATCCGCTGAAGATTCCAATGGCGTTCGATCCGCCGCCCACACAAGCAATGACTGTATCAGGTAATTGTCCCACTTCCATCATTATCTGTTCGCGCGCCTCGCGCCCAATCACGGACTGGAACTCGCGCACCATCGTCGGATATGGATGCGGGCCTAAAGCAGAACCAAGCAAGTAATGTGTATCACGCACATTCGTCACCCAATCGCGAATCGCTTCGTTGATCGCGTCCTTCAAGGTCTGCGTGCCGGAGGTCACTGGTCGCACCTCCGCACCAAGCAACTTCATGCGAAAGACATTCGGTTCCTGCCGCGCGATATCTACTGCGCCCATGTACACCACGCATTCGAGTCCGAGCAACGCCGCCACTGTCGCGGATGCGACTCCATGTTGGCCCGCGCCGGTCTCCGCCACGATGCGTTTCTTTCCCATGCGCTGTGCGAGCAAAGCCTGCCCCAACGCGTTGTTGATTTTGTGCGCGCCGGTATGCGCCAAATCTTCGCGCTTCAAATAAATCTGCGCGCCGCCCAATTTTTCCGATAAACGCTTTGCGTATGTCAATGGCGTGGGTCTTCCCACAAACGACGCCATCAACCGACTGAACTCCAGCTGAAACGCCGCGTCCTGTTGTACGTCCACAAAAGCCTGTTCCAACTCGATCAAGGCGGGCATCAACGTTTCCGGCACAAACTGTCCACCATACGACCCAAATTTATGAGGCAATAAAGTTGACATCAATTCACTTCCTGCATTTGATTTTCGACTCGTCTGACTGCTTGCACAAAAGCGGATAGCTTCGCCGCGTCTTTCTGACCGGGATTTGATTCCACACCAGAGGCTACATCTACGCCCCACGGCTTGGCTTGCCGCACCGCGTCCGCCACATTTTCCGGAGTCAATCCGCCAGCCAGCAGCAACGGATAACGCTTCGCCAATTCCGCAGCAGACGACCAATCCGCGATCACGCCGCTTCCGCCATATTGACCTTTGACCACGGCATCCAATAGAAATGCGGGCGCATGATCTAAAACCATCCGTTTGTCAATTTCTCCGCGAAAAGCTTTGAACGCGCGCGGTGTAAGTTTTGAAAAGGTTTCTGGCGATTCATCGCCGTGCAATTGAGCCAAATCCAAAGAACACGTTTGAAAAATATTTTTGATTTCTTCGACCGATGAGTTCACAAATACACCGACCAATTTGATGTTTGGATGTTCTTTCTTCAAGGCTGATGTGATCTGCGTACAAGTCTCTTGATCAATATAACGCACGCTCTTCGGATAGAAATTGAATCCAAGATAATCCGCGCCTACATTAATCGCAGCGAGGGCGTCTGTCAAAGTTTTGATTCCACAAATTTTGATAATTGTCATTTTCGTTTATGTTACGTTGAGCGCAGGGAAGCATCCTCTTTTTGAGTGACTAGACTCTTCGCCGCCATGCGGCTCAGAGTGACACCACTCAATTCATACACTTTCGCCGCGATATCTGGTGCAGTAATCAGCGCCTCGCCAACCAAAATCGAATCCACATTTGCATTCGCTAATCGTTTAACATCTTGTGCGGTGAAGATTCCACTTTCGGCGACCACAGCAATTTCAGCAGGAATCATCGGACGCAAACGCTCCGTCGTTTCTAATGAAACATCAAAGGTAGCGAGGTTGCGATTATTGATGCCAATCAGTTTCACATCTTTCAACTTCAAGGCGCGTTCGGTTTCGGCCTCGTCGTGAACTTCGACCAACGGAGTCAACTCCAGTGCGAGTGCGGTGGAATGTAAGTCTGCGAAGAGCTTATCATCGGTCAACGCCGCGGCAATCAACAGGATCGCGTCCGCGCCATTGGCACGCGCTTCGTAGAGTTGGACTTCGTCAATGATGAAATCTTTTCTGAGCAACGGCAATTCCGATTTGCGAGCAAAGCGTAATTCACGAAGTGTTTCGAGTTTGCCTAGAAAAAACTTTTCATCGGTCAAGACTGAAATAGCAGATGCGCCGTTTTCGGCATAAATCTCTGCCACTTGAAACAAGTCGAGGTGCGGCGCGAGAATCCCTTTGGAGGGAGAAGCGCGCTTGAGTTCTGCGATCAGGTTTGGGCGGAGTTCGAAACGGCGGCGCTGAATTGCGGAGATGAAATTCCTGGGCGCAGGAGAAGACTCGGCTACGCGGCGCAATTCTCGGGCGTCAAGCGCCGCGATCTCTATCTTTTTGTGGGCGATGATCTCAGCAAGAATGCTCATTGAATCGATTTCGAATATTCGACCAGCGCGTCAAGTTTGGCCAATGCAGCACGGCTATCTAAGGAAGCCGCGGCTTCTTCGAGCGCAGATTTGAAATCACCGGTTTCAGCAGCCAGCGTAGCCGCGGCGTTGAGCAAGACCGCGTCGCGGCGCGCGCCGTTAAGTTTGCCGTTGAGAAGATCACGCATCATCATCGCAGATTCATCCGGCGTGCCGCCGCGTAAATCTTCGACTGTCGCGCGAGAGAGGCCGAATTCAGCCGGATCGAGATCGTACGTGCGCACCGCGCCATCTTTGAGATGGCTGACACGATTGACGCCGCAAGTGTTAAGTTCATCAGTACCGCCCGCACCGTGGATGACCAACGCGGCCTTAGAACCAAGTTCGTTGAGCACGTTGGCAAGCGGTTCGGTGAGATCGGGCGCAAAGACACCAGTGAGCTGAACATTCGCGCCCGCGGGATTGGTGAGCGGACCGAGAATGTTGAAGATGGTGCGCTGACCAATTTCCTTGCGCGCGGGACCAACATATTTCATGGCCGGATGAAACTTGGGCGCAAACATAAAACCGATGCCAATTTCATCAATGGCTTTGCCAACTTGTTCCGGAGTCAAGTCGAGGCTGAGGCCAAGCGCGGCGAGCACATCCGCAGAACCGCATTGCGAGGAGGCGGCGCGGTTGCCATGTTTGGCCACTTTGCGTCCGGTGCCCGCGAGGACAAAAGCCGCAGCTGTGGAAATGTTGAACGTATGCGCGCCGTCGCCGCCGGTGCCAACGATATCGTAGACGCGTTCGGATTTTGTGTTCAATTCCACTTTGAGCGCGTTGGCGCGCATGGCGCGCACAGAGCCGGTGATCTCGGCAATCGTCTCACCTTTCATGCGCAACGCGACCAGATAGGCGCCGATCTGCGCGGGCGTGGCCTGACCGGTCATGATGACGTTCATAGCGTCTTCGGCCTCGGCAGAAGTCAGGTCAACGCGGTTGACTAGTTTGGCGAGGAATGGTTTCAACATGGAATCATCTCCTTTCTTGAGAGACACGATGGGTTGAAGTTCAAGAAAATTCTTGAGAAGGGTCTTGCCGTGTTCGGTGAGAATCGACTCGGGATGGAATTGCACGCCGAACGTGGGATGTTGTTTGTGGCGTAGCGCCATGATCTCGCCTTCGGCTGTGGAGGCGATGACTTCCAATTCGGTTGGAGCCGGTTCATATACCACCAGCGAGTGATAGCGCATGGCTTGAAATGGTGAAGGGACGTTCTTGAAAATGTCTTTGCCGTTGTGAGTCACCTGCGAGGTCTTGCCATGCATGAGA
>DATKNJ010000024.1:0-13794 GCA_035541395.1 Anaerolineales bacterium | reverse complement strand
GCTTCTGTTGGACAAGCACAGGCATTGGATGGCCGTGAAGCCGGTTTGCAGGCTGCGCATCACGCACTCAATCATTTGGGACCTGTGGCGCCCAACCTTGGCATTGTGATTGCTTCCCATCAATATCAGCCGCGTGAAGTGGCAAATGGCGTTTCCAGCTTGTTAGGTGATGCGCCGATGATCGGCTTCAGCACTCCGGCTGGATTGACTTCAGATGGACAATTTGCTCACTCTGTAGTGGTCGCGTTATTAAGCGGAGACTTTCAAGCGGAGGCTCAATGGCTTCCGGGTTACGCTCAATCTGGACGAGAAACTGCTTCGCGTTTAATGCAGCTGATCGCCGACCGCGCCGAATCCTCCTCGGTCGCAGATGGATCATCACAGTCAATGTTGTTCTTCGCTGACGGTTTCAACGGTGACGCTGAACAATTCTGCAGCGCGATCCCGGCGGATTCCATTCCATTGGCAGGTGCGCTCTCGGGTGGCGACCTGCATACCGGCAGTACATTTCAAATGTCTGGAATCCAAAGCGGTTCGGGCGCGTTGGCAGCTGCATTATTGCGCGGCAAAATTCGTATGGGCGTTGGCTATGATCACGGTTGGAATCCGGTCGGCAGTCAGTTTCGCGTGACGCGCTCGCGCGGTTTCTGGCTGCGAACTCTGGATGGCCGTCCGGCTTCGGAGGCGTACGCGCAACTGTTTGGTTATCCTGCGCGTGATTGGGCTTTCCCGCCACTGAGTCATTTAGCGCGGTTGTATCCGCTTGGTGTGGAGCAGGGCGAGAACCTGATCGTGCGTGCGCCGATCCGCGTGGAGGCCGATGGCAGTTTCCGCATGAACGCCTCTGTCCGCGATGGGATCGATGCATATCTTTTGGTGGGCAGCCGCGCCTCGTGCGAAAAAGCTGCTCAACAGGCTGCACAACAGGCCTTGGTTGCGTTGGGCGATGTCAAACCCGTCTTTGCGCTGGTGCTCGTGGATGTGGCGTGGCAGATGTTGCTCAGGGCCAATCCCGGCTTGGAAGTCGCCGCGGTGCAGGATATTCTCGGCACGAACATTCCTGTAGCTGGTGGATATACACTTGGGCAGATCGTACCGGGCAAAGAATCTTCGCCGCGCTTCTTGAATCAACACATGGTTGTGATCGCGTTTGGCGAATAATTCATCGGGTGAGAATAAAAAACTCGGAGTTCTTTGAACTCCGAGTTTTTGTTTACTATGCCGAGATGTTGACCTTCGGCAAAGTCTCCATTGCTATCTTTACGGCTTCAGCCGGATAATCGTAGTCCTCCAGTTTTCCGGTTAGATAAGATTCGTATGCGCCCAAATCGAAGTTGCCGTGGCCAGATAGATTGAATAAGATCACGCGCTTTTCACCTTTGGCTTTCGCGTCCAACGCCTCATCGATTGCGGCTCGAATACCGTGCGCCGATTCGGGCGCGGGAACGATTCCTTCCGCGCGCGCAAATTGGATCGCGGCTTCGAACGTGGCTTTCTGTTTCACAGCCACCGCCTCAATGTGACCCGCGTCGTACAACGCACAAATGGATGGAGCCATGCCGTGATAACGCAATCCGCCCGCGTGGATGGAAGGCGGTACAAAATCGTGACCGAGCGTATGCATCTTGACCACCGGAGCCATCTTGGCTGAGTCGCCATAATCGAAAGTGTAGACGCCTTTGGTCAACGAAGGCGCTGCAGTTGGTTCAACAGCTAATAGACGCGTGCGTTTGCCGTTCTTCAAGTTCTCGCGCAGGAATGGGAAAGCGATGCCCGCGAAGTTCGATCCACCGCCCACGCAACTGATCACCACATCGGGGTACTCACCCGCCAAATCCATTTGCTTCAACGCTTCTTCACCGATTACAGTTTGGTGCATGAGCACATGTCCCAATACAGAGCCAAGACTATATTTCTTCGCACCATTCGATGTGGCCGCGACTTCCACGGCTTCCGAGATGGCGATACCGAGCGAGCCTGGACTGTCCGGATGTTCGGCCAGCACTGATCGACCGTAATTGGTGCGGTCTGTGGGACTGGCAAAAACTTGCGCGCCGAAAGTTTCCATCAAAATTCGTCGATAAGGTTTTTGCTGATATGAGACTTTGACCATGTAAACTTCCACATCCAAGTCAAAGAAGCTGCCCGCCATCGAAAGCGCGGATCCCCACTGACCGGCGCCAGTTTCGGTGGTGAGAGCTTTGGTGCCAGCGGCTTTGTTATAAAAAGCCTGTGCGATGGCTGTGTTTGGTTTATGGCTTCCAACTGGAGACGCGCCTTCATACTTGTAATAGATATGCGCTGGTGTGCCGAGTGCTTTTTCCAGCCTGCGGGCGCGCAAGAGGGGAGTGGGACGGTACAGCTTATAAATCTCGCGTACCTCTTCCGGGATTTGAATGTAACGCTCGGTGGATATTTCCTGTAGAATCAGTTCCATTGGGAAGAGTACGGATAAAAAGTCGGGCGTGACCGGCTCGAGGGTTCCGGGATGCAGGACCGGGGTCGGCGGGACCGGGCTGTCCGCGTTGATGTTGTACCAAAATTTCGGTAAGTCGGATTCGTTCAAAGTAAAGCGGGTTTGGTCAGACATGATGATCTCCTGTAAATAAAGTGGATTTAGACTTGATTGTCATAGATGACTTGTTCTTCAAGGCGGATGAAAGGAGATGGAAATCATTTGCCTCCTTTAACAAAATGCGCCGTTGGGTTGTTGCATGCGGACCTTTTCGTTGAGCGCGCGATCGTGCATCAATCCCATCTTTTCGTGGACTTCTTCTAACGTAGCACGGGCAATTGCGCGCGCGTGAGAGGTTCCGCTATAAAGGATTTCCATAAGCAAGGATGGCTGAGCGTAATACGATGTGCGTCGTTCGCGCAAAGGAGCGAGATAATAATTGAGCGATTCGGCCAGCAATTGCTTGACTTCCACGTCGCCGATTTTTCCCGCTTCATAACGCGATTTGATTTCCTTCAGTTCGGTCCTGTTGGAATGAAAGACATCCAGCAAAGTAAAAACCGGATTTCCTTCCACATGACCCGGATCAGTGGCGCGCAGACGCGTGGGATCAGTATACATATTCATCACCTTGCGAGTCGTTTCTTCCGGCGAATCTTTTAGATAAATGGCGTTGCCGTATGAAGTGTGCATCGTGCGATTATCAACGCCCGGCAAACGCGGTGCGTTGGAAAGCAGCGCCTCCGGTTCCGGAAAAATATCGCCAAAGGTTTGATTGAAACGACGCGCAATTTCGTGCGCCAATTCGATGTGCGGCAATTGATCTTCGCCGACCGGGACAACTTGCGCTTTGTAAACCAAAATATCCGCAGTTTGTAAAACTGGATACGTAAGCAATCCTGTGGAGGGTTGGAGATTCAATTCGCGCATTTGATCTTTGTATGTAGGAACACGTTCCAGTCGCGCGACGGTTGTCAACATACCGAAGAGCAGAGAGAGTTGCGCATGTTCGGGAATCACAGATTGCAGCACAATCGTCGAGCGATTCGGATCGATTCCGGCGGCCAGCCAATCGGCCAGCATGTTGCGAACGTTGTCCTGCAAATGTTCAGGATGATAGTTGGTGGTCAATACATGCAAGTCCGCCACGAGAAAGAAACACTCGTGTGTGTCTTGCAAGCCAGCCCACGTTTCCAACGTCCCAACCAAATGACCAATGTGACGCGGTCCGGTTGGGCGATGGCCTGTGAGAATTCTTTGCTTTGTCATCATGGCAACCTCATCAATCTTGCGAGAATAAAAAAACAGCGTTCATCCCAATCTGGGACGAACGCTGTACGATACGCAGTCCGTGGTGCCACCCAACTTAGGCTGGCCATGGCTATAAAAAATTCCCCGATGAAGCATCAGGGAAGCCAGCCTCACTCTAGGTACGCTCATTTGAGTTATACCCTGGCTCTGTAACGGGAGCATCCCGACTTGGCTACTTGTTTATGACGTTCGCTTTGCGGCTCGGAGGTCCATTCGGTGTTGTCGTTTCGGGCAGGTCTTTCATCGCGTTCTGCCTGCTCTCTGAACCGTCGTTCAACACGTACTCGTCCTCGTCACGGCCTTTTTGATTTTCGTGATTATAAACAATCCAATATAATTGTCAATGGTGATCAGGAGGCTTCTGTGATTCGCAAATTGATTTTTCTTTTTGGGATGGGATTGATTCTCTTGACGGGATGTAATCTGCCTCGCGCGAACCCTGCAATTTCGCTTCCGACTCCGACCGCGCTTGTTCTGCCGACCGCGACTCTCGCGCCGACGATGACTCCGACCGAAGCGTTAACTGCTACGCCCACATCTTTCGCATCCTGCGCCGATAACCAAACAACGACTCTTATCAATAATTTCAAAACCGCCTTGCAAACTTCAAATGGCGAACTATTGAGTTCGCTTGTCAGCCCAGTGCACGGCATGGATGTGCGCTATTATCGCGATGGGCGGGTGGTGAACTACAATCAGGTGCATGCCAGGTATGTATTCGGGACCATCTTTCGGGTCAATTGGGGACGCGCACCTGGCAGTGGAAAATCAACCGTGGGTTCTTTCCATGAGGTCATTCTGCCGGCGTTGTTGGATGTCTTCAACAGAAATTACACGGTTGCCTGCAATCAAATTTTGGTGGGCGGCACTACATATCAAGCCGTTTGGCCTTATAGCGGAATCAACTTCTATTCCGTTTATTATCCCGGCACACAGTTGAATGGCAATTTGGATTGGCACACGTGGGTGATTGGCGTTGATTATGTGGGAGGAAATCCGTATTTGTACGCGTTGATGCAATTTCAGTGGGAGCCATGAGCAGGCAACGGCGGAAGTGAAAACTTCCGCCGTTTTTATTTGGGGTAAGAATTTTCTATTGTTTGTGTTCGATATAGAGTATACTATTGCGAAAACTTGCAATAAGGATCTACATGAGCTGCGTTTCTGAATATGTCCCACAATTCCGCGCTCGGGGTTTTCGCATGACTCCGCAGCGGATGACTATTTTGCACGTTCTACGACATGCAGGCGGCCATCTCTCGCCGGCCCAAGTGTACGAGTTGTCGCGCAAGGATTTGCCCGGGCTCACTGAGGCAACCGTCTATCGCACTCTGGAGTTCCTCACCGAGCAAGGATTTGTGTTGGCCGCGCACATGGGCGGCGGAAAAATCGTTTACGAATTGGCGAATGCGAATCATCACCATTTGATCTGCCGCAATTGCGGCCGCAGTGTTGCGATCGAACATGCACCGCTCGGCAGTTTGTATCGCCAGCTTGAGGCATCCACCGGTTATAAGCTGGATTCCACTCACGTCACGTTATTCGGCTTGTGCCCGGATTGTCAAAATTCTTTAAATTAGTCAGGAGGCTCAAATGTTTTTCATGGATTCGCATCGCTTGAAATGGTTGTCTCTCTACTATGGAGTGCTGGCGCTCTGGCTGGCTACCACCGCCATGCACATCCCGGATGGCTATCTCAGCCCAATTACCTGTATCATTATGTTCCTCATTGCTTTGCCGTTCTGGGTCATTGGCTTACGCAAGATTCGCGAGAGAATGAACGCCAAGAACGTACCATTGATTGCCCTGCTGGCGGCCTTCTCGTTTGTGATCATGATGTTTAACTTTCCGACTCCGGGCGGAACAACAGCACATGCGATAGGTGCGACCATTGCTGCGATCATCCTTGGCCCAGAGTCAGCAACAATCGTTGTTTCGATTGCCTTACTGATCCAAGCCCTCTTCTTTGGTGACGGTGGTATTACTGCCTTTGGAGCCAACTGTTTTAACATGGCGGTTACAGTCCCGTATATTTCTTATGCAATTTATCGGGCCTTTTCGAAGGATCAACCCTTGACCTCCTCACGCAGGCTGGCAGGCGCTTTTGTGGGTGGGTGGACGGGCGTAACAGTTGCGGCCTTCTTTGCCGGAGTGGAGTTTGGAATCCAGCCGCTTTTGTTCAAGGCCGCGGATGGGACTCCTTTGTATGCGCCATATCCTTTGTCGGTTTCGATTCCCGCCATGATCATCCCACATGCTTTGATCGCGTCTGTCGCGGAGGGGGCGCTGGCTGCGCTGATTGTGGCTTATCTACAGCGTTCGAATATCTCGGTTCTGGAAGCGGCAGAAAAACCGGCCGTTTTGGCTGAGTCGAGCGGCATGGGAAAACTTCGCTGGTCATGGGTAGCTCTAGTAATCTTGATTATTGTCTCTCCTTTAGGGTTGCTGGCGCCTGGAACGGCTTGGGGTGAATGGGGAACGGATCAACTAGCCAGCTTGGGAATTAAATCCATTCCTGTTGGAATGGAAAAGTTGTCTGGGTTATGGGGCGCCCCATTCGCCGATTATGACCTTCCCGCGCTGGGAAATACAAATCTGGGATACGTCTTCTCTGCGATCGTTGGGATCATCATCATTGCGGTCGTAGTCTGGTTGTTTGCAATGCTGTTGACATCTGGCAAGAAATCGCAAAAATCACAAAATTAACTTTATGGATATATTGTGAGGGTTTTCCTCAGGTGATTGCTAAATTTGGAATACCCTCACAATTATGCTGATGGAAATAATTCCCTCTCAGTACTTAATTAAAGGAGTATTTTTTTCAATGCGAACTGGTAAATTTGTATTAGTGGCTTTTCTTTTTATGTTTCTGGCATCTTGTGCCCCGGCGTCTTCTCAGGGCGGTATAGTGGTCACATCTGCTGAAGTGCGTTTGCCCGGGGCCGCCATGCCGGGAATGAGCATGGGAAATGACGCGAATCTGGCTGGGTATATGGTGATCCAGAATACCGGTTCGACCGATGACAGTTTGATCGGCGCACAGGCAGATTTTGCCATGGCGATGCTGCATGAAACCACCATAGATGCGAATCAGGTCGCCACCATGAAGGAAGTTTCTGAAATTCCGGTGCCTGCTGGCCAGACCGTGGAATTGAAGACTGGCGGTTACCATGTCATGTTCATGAATCCGACAAAGGAATTGAAAGTTGGAGATATGGTCTCGATCACGCTCAAATTTAAGAACGCGGGAACGATTATGGTTCAGGCAAAGGTAGTCGCGGCCAGTAATTAAAAATATGCCCATGGGTTGTTTGTATTGACATGTGAGTTTGCTAATCCATACAAAACAATGGTCGAAATTATTTGATAGCATTTCTAACGATTTGAGATGGAATCTGTTGCTGTAAGTCATTTTCCTAAACGAAGTAATATTCTAGAGCATACGCTCCATGAAATTACGGAAACACTGGAACGCGCGTTGTTCGCCGAAGAGATCAGCGCGCGTCCGGGATTGTTTCAATCTCTGGACGCGCGCGTCAAGATTCTTGCCGTGCTGGGATTCTTAATCGGTGTTGGCCTTTCCCATAATTTGTGGATACTCGCCCTGGTTTATGCGTCCACGCTGATCTTTGCCGGGCTGTCCGCGATTCCGGTGGATTTTTTTGTGAAACGTGTGTGGTTGGCGCTTCCGTTTTTTACGGGGCTGGTGGTTCTGCCCGCATTGTTCATCACTCCAGGGCCAACCTTATTACAACTTCCGCTTGGGCTTGTGATTACTAAAACCGGTCTGACGACGGTGCTCTTTCTTCTGCTGAGAGTCAGTTCCTCGGTCTCGTTAACGCTTTTGCTGATTCTGACGACTCCCTGGAATACCGTGTTGAATGCATTGAGCGTACTGCGCCTCCCCGATGTCCTCATTTTGATTTTGGGAATGACCCACCGTTATATTTATCTTTTATTGCGGACTGCCAACGACATGTTCCTGTCTCGTAAGAGTCGCACAGTTGGCCGACTCAACGATGCTGAGAATCGACGCTTGTTAGCTGCCATTAGCGGCAACTTGTTGAGTAAATCCTTGAACATGAGCAGTGAAGTTTATCTCGCCATGCAGTCGCGCGGCTTTCGCGGAACGATTGTCACTTTGAAGCCGTTTCACATGCATACGCGCGATTGGATATGGCTTTTCGTTTTTTTCGCGATGACAACGCTGGTGATTATTCTAGGCAGATAAGGAAGAAGCATCTTGGATTCGGAAACCGTTTTTGAAGTTCGTGATTTGTCCTTTGCTTATGAAGGCAAACAGACTGCTCTGGATGATATTAGTTTAAAAGTCTGCGCGGGCGAATCGTTGGCGATTTTGGGCGCGAACGGATCGGGCAAAAGCACCTTGTTGAAACTGCTCGACGGTTTGTATTTCCCATCCCGCGGAAGTATTTCTGCTTTCGGCCAGCCTCTTACAGAAGATGCCTTGCGCTCGGACGAATATAATTTCGCCTTTCGTCGGCGGGTTGGTTTGGTCTTTCAAGATTCGGATGTGCAGTTATTTTCGCCGTCCGTGCTGGATGAAGTTGCTTTTGCTCCGCTGCAACTTGGATTGTCGCGCGAGGAAGTGAATCGCCGCGTCGATAGTGCGCTCGCGGCTTTGCAGATCGAAAAGTTGCGCGACCGCGCTCCTCATCATTTGTCCGGTGGTGAGAAGCGGCGCGTTGCTTTGGCTTCTCTGCTCACGCTTCAACCTGACGTTTGGCTGATGGACGAACCGACGACGGGTCTTGACCCACGCAGTCAATCCTGGTTGGTTGAATTTATTTTGAGTCTACGCAAAGAAGGCAAGACAGTCATCGTCGCAACGCACGATCTTGAACTTGTGGAGCAAACTGCCACCAGTATTTACGTCTTTGATGAAGATCATCATATCGTGGCTTCCGGTTCGCCCGAAGATATTCTGTCAGATCATGAGTTGCTTCATCGTTGTAACCTGTCACATTATCATCAGCGCATAAAGGCATAACATCAAATGAATCAAAAACTCTCACAGAATTCTGTGAGAGTTTTATTTTTGTTACAAGCCTGCGGCTTTCTTGAGTGTCTCAGCCTTGTCTGTCTTTTCCCAGGGGAACTCGATGTCGTCGCGGCCGAAGTGACCATAAGCGGCGGTCTTCTGATAAATTGGCCGACGCAGGTTCAAGTCACGGATGATCGCGCCGGGGCGAAGATCAAAATGTTCGTTGATGAGCGCCACGATCTTCTCGTCCTCGATCTTTCCGGTACCGAACGTCTCCACATTGACCGAAAGTGGGTGCGCAACACCAATCGCGTAGGCCACTTGAATCTCAACGCGCTCAGCCAGCCCGGCGGCGACAATGTTCTTGGCAACGTAACGTGCCGCATACGCGGCAGAACGATCTACTTTTGTGGGGTCCTTGCCACTGAACGCGCCGCCGCCATGACGACCCATGCCGCCGTATGTGTCGACAATGATTTTGCGGCCAGTCACGCCCGCGTCACCCATTGGACCGCCGATGACAAATCGGCCAGTGGGATTGACGAAAATTTTCAAATCGCGATCAACCATATCTTTCGGTAAGGTCGGATTGATCACGTGCTCCATAACCTGTTCCGTAATTTCGGCATGCGAAATATCCGGTGCATGTTGGGTAGAGATCAGGACAGTATCGATACGTTTTGGTTTGCCATGCGAATACTCAACTGTAACCTGGCTTTTCCCATCAGGGCGCAGCCATGGCATCGTGCCGCTCTTGCGCATCTCAGAGAGTTGGCGGGACAGTTTATGCGCCATGAAAATTGGCATTGGCATCAGAGTAGATGTCTCATTGCAGGCGAAACCGAACATCATGCCCTGGTCACCCGCGCCAACATGTTCAATATTGGCATCTGTCATTTCGCCGCTTTTGTCTTCCAGTGCATGATCAACACCCATGGCGATGTCCGGGCTTTGGCTGGCAACCGCAGACAACACACCGCAGGTGTTGCCATCGAAGCCTTTATCACTGCTGTCATAGCCTATTTCTTTAACGACTCGGCGCACAAGCTCATCGAAGTTGACATACGCATGCGTTGTGATCTCGCCAAGCAACGCTACGAAACCTGTCTTGGTAGCTGTCTCGCATGCCACGCGCGACATGGGATCCTGTTCGAGGCAAGCATCCAGCACTGCATCCGAAATTTGATCGCACATTTTGTCAGGATGGCCTTCAGTCACCGACTCGGATGTGAACATCAATTTGGGCGAAGACATAAAGGTATTACTCATTGCAAATAGTTCTCCTTAAGAAAAGAAATTGCCCCTTCGGACAAACGAAAGGGCAATGACACAGGCATGACTGCCCTCTCATCTACCAGAACATCCATCTGCCGGAATTGGCACCGTGTTCGGCAATTTGCCGACCGGTTGTCGAGGCATCATCGGGCCGGTCCCTCCGCCTCTCTGGATAAGAGTGCCTTATGGGGCTATTTATTGTTTCGGGATAATACCACATGTGATAGACAGCGTCAATTTGTTTTCGCAAAAATCAAGCCGATATGAACTTCATATCGGCTTGATTTAATTCTTCGATTGCTGATTCTTTATCTGATATTAGTTATCTGATGCGCAGCGGAAACCAATCTTTGGCGAAAACGTGCCAAGCCATTCTGTTGAGTCTACTAAAGCGGCGGGATTTGACCCAAGCACAGACGAGCGTTTGGATACGCGGATGTTTACGTTCGCATCTTGATACGTTCCTCCGCGCACAACACGATAGAAGTATTTTGTGCGAGCGCTCGGTCCGGGCGGATTCAGATTCACGCCGGAAGCATAATAGTTCGGATCATAGAAATCGTTGGTCCATTCCGCGACATTGCCGGCCATATCCAGAATTCCAAACGGGCTGGCGCCACTTGGCATGCTGCCAACTTTTGTAGTATCACCATAGAACGAATTGAAATTGGCATGGCTGGCATCAGGGACTTGGTCGCCCCATGGATATGTACGCGTATCATCGCCACGCGCTGCGCGTTCCCATTCGGCTTCGGTAGGGAGGCGTCGTCCCGCCCATTTGCAATAATTGTCTGCATCGTACCAGGTCACATAAATAACAGGATAATCATTGAATTCGGGATTGCTGTAATACAAATTACGCGATGCGGACTTAAACTCGCGTGGCAGTTGGCATACACCGGCGTTCACGCATAATGTATACATGGCGTTGGTCACTTCAACTTTATCCATCCAAAAAGCATGCATCGTGACTTGGTGAATCGGTTTTTCATCCGGGCTGGCGTTGGGATCGATGCCTCCCATGGTAAATTTACCGGCCGGGATAAAAGCTTGTACCATACCATCGCCGGGAGTGGTACGCTCCGAACCAGCCTTGGCCGAAGAATTAGATTGCGCTCCGGCAATTGGCGTATTGGTTGGCCCAATGTTAGGCAACGCGATCGCGGTGGGCTGACCAGCTGCTCCGCCGGGCAGTTGACACGCCGTTAAGATCAAAGCCAGCGCGGTCAGAATAAAGAAAGTCTTTTTCATAGTTTCTCCTTTGCCTGCATTTCTAGTTTTAGTATACAAAGAGGGGCGGATTCTCCGAATCCCCCATTGGTAATATTTTGGTGAGATTTTACGACCTTTTACGACTTTCTGGCATATAATATAATTCAGCTTATGGCCAAACAGACCTCGCCCGACTCATCACCCTCTGCTTTGCGTGTCTTTGTTGTTTGCGATCAGGATGCCACGGCTCCCATTTGGGGCTATATTATCCGTGAAAAAGGATTGGTCGCGATTCTGGAAACTTCGGTTCAACGCGCCATGGAACGGTCTGTGGAAGAAATCCCGGACTTGACTCTGATTGATGTCAACGCCTCACCTGCGCAGCGCATTGAGCTATGCCGTAAAGTCCGCTCGTTAAGTAACAGTCCTATCTTGCTTTTCTTGCCGACCAACAACGAGCAGGAAATCCTCGATGCCTATCAAGCTGGAGTGGATGAATGTGTGATCAAACCGATTAGCCCGGCCATCTTCCAGGCCAAGCTTTCAGCATGGACTCGTCGCGATTTGAGCAAGCCTGCTGTTTCGCGTACCGCCGGCAAGTTGCGTCTTAATCCCGCGCATCGTTCAGCGGTTGGCTCAAATAAAAAGGATATCAAGCTCACCAATCTTGAATTTCGTTTACTGCACTTGTTGATGAGCCGTCCCGGTTATGTGTTTCCGAACGAGGAAATTATCGAAGAAGTATGGGGTGCAAAGGGCGACGTGATTCTTCTCAAGAACGTTGTCTATCGTCTGCGAAAAAAATTGGAAGAAGAATCGGGCCAGCAGAATGTAATACAGACCTGGCCCGGCGGTTATAGTTTTTCGGAAGAATAAAAGAACCGAGGACAAAGAGCCTCGGTTCTTTTTTGACCTGGAGTTGGTCTCGCGTCAATTATCAGACGCGCAGCGGAAGCCGATCTTCGCCGAACTGCGGCCGTAGAGATCGGGACTATTGAAGGCCGCGCGCGGATTCGGTCCCAACTCATAACCGCGATTTGACACACGCAAATCCACCCATGCGTCCTGATATGAACCTCCGCGAATCACATGGGCAAAATTGCTGACGGTTTGTTCCGGGCCGGTTGGGTCGTTTTGCGGTGAAGACGCGTAATAGTGTGGATCGTAAATGTCCATCACCCATTCCCAAACATTACCTGCCATATCGAACGCGCCAAACGGACTGGCGCCCGCCTGATATGAACCGACGCGACTTGTATCGCGAATCAAATTGTTGAAGTTGGCATAGGTCGCGCTGGGCGGTTCGTCGCCCCACGGAAAAGTGCGGAAATCATCGCCGCGCGCGGCGCGTTCCCATTCGGCTTCAGTAGGGAGGCGGCGCCCGGCCCATTCGCAATAGTTTTTCGCATCCAGCCAAGTGACTTGAATAACTGGGTAATCTTTGAAATCTGGATTATCAAAATACGATGTACGTGTATTGGAAGAAAATTTTTGCGGCGCGCGGCAAACACCAGATTGTAAGCACAACGCGTACATGCCGTTGGTCACTTCTAGTTGATCGAGCCAGAAGGCTTTGATCTGCACAATATGATCCGGCAGTTCATCGCTATCGGCGTGAATATCGAGTCCGCCCATGCGGACGCTGCCTGTTGGAACGAAGACTTGCGGCATCCCATCTTTGGAAGATGTGCGTGTGGTGTAAGGAGTCGCAGTTGGAGTGACTGGCGGCGAGGGAAAGGTGGCCGTGGGAATCATATCCAGTGTGATTGACGCGGTAGCAATGGGAGCAACTTTGGTGGCGATAGGAAGTGAGTCTGCGGACGAAGTTGAAGTTGGCGTTGCAGTGGCCGGGGATGCCTGACAGGCTGTCAACAAAATAGTCAGAAAAAAAAGTGAGATGGATTTCTTCATTGTTTGCCGTTTAGAAAGATATGTATTCAAGGATGGTTTTTAAGGACTACAACCCGTAAGATTATAAGTTTGTTGAATATAACTGTTGATTGCTTGTTCTGCATCACAATAATTCGGATGGACTTTGAGGGCCTTATTCCAATCTGCCAACGCGCCGGCTGTATCACCTTTGCGTAATAAGCCGTATCCGTGCCAAAGCAAAGCCTCTTCCGAGTAGTAGCCATTGATGGGTTTGTATGTATTTTCGGTGAGCGTCAGCAGGTAATCAATGCGGTCAGCGTTGTAATAAGCGAAGAAAGGACTGAACTGATAGCGCGTCATGCGTTGAGGTAAGCCGATCGTGAAAGCCTTATCGAAAGCCTGAGCAGCTTCCTGATAACGCTCAAAATAAACGAGATTGCTGCCGAGGTTGAACCACGCGAACGCGTCGTTGGGATCTTTGGCGACATCGTTTTCCGAGATAGTGAGCGCGTTCTGTCTGTTTTGATCGGGATCCCAATTCGCGCCTAAAATGGTTTTGACTTCATCTTCATCTTTTGGAAAATAGATGACCATGTAAAGATAGTTGAACGGTTTCCAATCTTTCATCAATTGGTCATAAGCGATCTTTTGATCAGGACCGCGC
>DATKNJ010000023.1:0-4274 GCA_035541395.1 Anaerolineales bacterium | reverse complement strand
CGACGCGTTCGGGAATCCGGAATTGATCCGCCGGCAAATAGCACGAAACGAAATCCACTTCCTTGACGAATCCCTGTGCCTCCACCAACGATTGATAGTAGGCGAAATTGTAGTTTAGCATCGTCATCGTCTGACGATGCTCCTGTCCGAGGATCTGGATGCCGTAACCATCCAAAGGCCCCATTCCTTTTGGCCCGATGGCCGTATCCAGTCCGCGTGCTTTGGCCCATTCAAAAACCGTATTGAACAAAGCTGTTGCAGCTTCCAAATCGTTTTCGCACTCAAAGAAATAGAAATCCACATCTTTGGTATTGTGATATTTGTTGAATGGCTTGTTCTCAATCGCAGCAATCCGCCCCACATCCCTACCATCCCGCACGGCCAGGAAAAACTCCACATCCGAATGTTCGTAGAATGGATGTTTCTTCGGGTTGAGTTGGTTATAGGCGTCAATGTTGAGCGGCGGCACCCATTGCGGACAATCTTTATACAAACGGTGCGGTAATTGCACAAAACGACGTACCTGGGATTTGTTCCCCTTATCAACTTTTTCGATGGTGACCATGATAGCTCCCAAAAAAAATATTTCTTCTAGTATATAACAATTTATTTATGATATAGTCACGCCTATGTCCAAACCTTCGTTGAAGTCGCTTACAGAAGGCTTGCCACCCGCTTATTGGTTGCTTTGGTCCGGTACTTTAGTCAACCGTCTCGGCACATTCGTGGTGCCGTTTCTCAGTTTGTATCTCACCGTGCAACGCCAAATTCCGGTCAGCCAATCCGCACTGATGGTTTCATTATTCGGAGCGGGTTCCTTCATCTCCCAGTTGATGGGCGGCGAACTAAGTGATCGGCTTGGACGTCGCCCGGTCATGCTGACCAGCTTCCTCGTCACGCCCGCCGCGATGCTGACCCTCGGCCTAGCTCACGAATTATGGTTGATCGCCGCCTGCACGTTCATCCTCGGCTTCTTCACAGATTTGTATCGCCCGGCAGTCAACGCCTCGGTTGCGGATTTGGTCGCGCCCGAAGCGCGCACGCGCGGCTACGGATATATTTACTGGGCCATCAATTTCGGCGCGGCCATCGCACCGGTTCTCGCGGGACTGATCGCCAGCTACTCCTATTTGACTCTGTTCATTGCCGACGCGTTGACCACGTTGGTTTTTGGCCTGCTCGTGCTCTTTGGTTTCCACGAGACGCGTCCGCTCGAAGCCGCGCATCACGCCGCCCGCGCCAACATACAAACACGTTTTTCGCAACTCAAGCGCGCACCTGTGCTTTTATTTTTCTCAGTGCTGACTCTTTTCTTTGGCATGGTGTATGCGCAAAGCACCGTCACATTGCCGTTGGACATGGCTGCTCATGGCCTCTCGCCAGAACAATATGGCCTGACGATTGCAATCAACGGCTTCATGATTATTCTCACCACGATTCCGGTTAGCAACATGGCGGCCAAGTGGCCGCGCTTCCCAAGTGTCGCAATCGGCGCGCTCTTCCTTGGTCTGGGATTCGGCTTCACGGCGCTGGCTTCCAACCTGATGTTTTTTATGATCAGCGTTGCCATTTGGACAGTAGGCGAAATCGTAGCTACCTCTGTTGCGCCGACCATCATAGCGGATTTATCGCCTATCGAGTTGCGCGGACTCTTCCAAGGCATCTTCGGCTCGGCCTGGGGACTGGCATATTTTCTAGGCCCATTGGTTGGCGGCTGGATTTATGAAAACTTCGGCTCTGTAACACTTTGGGGCGGTTCCTTAGTGATCGGACTCTTGATGGCCTTTGCATATTTTGTTTTAGGTAAATTTGCGCACGCCGAGAATACTGTTCAGGAAGAACCGGCTTAAACGTTGGTGCTATACTTGAATCATCTTTCACAAAAAGGATACTCTCATGGCTTCTCTTCAAAAGTCCCTGCAAAATTATGCTGACGCGGTCATACGCGTCGGTTTGAACTTGCGCGCCGGCCAGCGTTTGATCATCAATAACGCGTCTACGCGCGGCGTGCCCGTGCACGTTGCGCCGTTTGTGCGTGAGATCACGCGCGCGGCGTATCAAGCGGGCGCGCGCTATGTGGATGTGATTTGGAACGACGAGGCTCTGATCAAAACGCGCGTCCAATATGCGCCTGATGGCACGTTCGAAGAATATTCGCGCTGGCAAATCCAGGGCTTGATGGACATGGTCGAGAAGGGCGATGCCATGTTGACCATCCGTTCCAACAATCCGAGCCTGTTGAACGGTCTCGACCCCGAACGTATTGGCGTCATGCAACAGGCGCACCTCAAAAGCTTCGAGCCGGTTGGCACAGCCGTGATGGCCAACAAAATCAATTGGTGTGTCGTTGCCGCTGCTTCGCCGGATTGGGCAGCCAAGGTTTTCCCGGATCTTTCACGCGCCAAAGCTGAAGCGAAATTATGGGAAGCCATCTTTCAGATCACGCGCGTGGATCAAAAGGATCCGCTGGCAGCTTGGGAAGATCACATCGAAAATCTGCTCAAGCGCGGGAAATATTTAACAGCCAAACAGTATGCTTCTTTGAAGTACACCGCGCCCGGCACCAACCTGACCATCGGCCTGCCGCGCGGACACAAATGGATCAGCGCCCGCGAGGCCGCGCAAAACGGCGTGGAGTTTGTCGCGAACCTGCCAACCGAGGAAGTGTTCACACTTCCCCACCGCGAGCAGGTCAATGGTGTGGTGAGCGCTTCCATGCCACTTAGCTTGGGCGGCACATTGATCGAAGACTTTGGTTTCACATTCGAGAACGGCCGGGTTGTAAAAGTCAGCGCGAAAAAAGGCGAAGAAGTTTTGAAAAAACTGATCGACACGGACGAAGGTTCGAAATATCTTGGAGAGGTATCTATTGTGCCATTCAGTTCGCCGATCTCACAGCGCGGCCATCTGTTCTATGATCCGCTGATCGATGAGAACGCGGCTTGTCATTTGGCTGTGGGCGGCGCGTATCGAATCAATTTGGAAGGCGCGCAGGAGATGTCCGAGGAACAGTTCGTGGCGCACGGCGGAAACGTCAGCCTGGCGCACGTGGACTTTATGATCGGCTCAAATAAAATGGACATCGATGGCATATGCGAAGACGGTTCGAGCGAACCTGTTCTGCGCGGGGGCGAGTGGGCCTTCGACATAGACTAAGTCGTCGCTTTTTATAACGGCAGCCAATTCAAGGTCCCGCGCAGAGCGGGGCCTTTTTCATAAAGTTGTGCGATAATTATCAGGAAATCCATCTCAGGGAGAAGAGCATGGCCAAACCAAAACTGAACACAGATGAAATCCTGAAAGCTGAGTTCGATTACATTTCCAACTCTGCCTTTCAAGCCAATGAGGACCGCGCGCGCGTGGCTTCATTTTATTTGATTTCGGTTGGCTCTACAGTGGCCGCCATTCTGGGCACACAATTTGCAACCGACAGTTTGAGAGGTGTTGCTATCGCGTTCTTCATCCTGTTCGTAGTGCTGACGGGCCTGGGCGCGCTGACGATTTCGCAACTGGCTCGTTTGCGCGCGGCCTGGCATGAGTCGGTTCAAGCCATGAACCAACTCAAAGACTTTTACATCAAGCATTATCCCGAGATCGAACCGGCGTTCAAGTGGCGCGTGAAAAGCATCCCAAACACAGATAAACCAAACAGCATTGCCAATTTGGTTGCGCTGGAGGTGGCATTGCTCGGCGCGCTGACGACTGCTGCCGCGATCTATTTCCTTTTGCTTACATTTGGGAATGTGGCCGCGTGGGGCTGGTTGATTGTATGTCTCTCCTTCGTTGGAGGCGTAATCCTTCAATGGAGCTTATACAAACATTTGTTGGTCGATGACTATAAATAATATGAAGACTACTTTACAAAACATTTTGCAAATGTTCGTGACAGGTATTATCTGCACGCCGATTCTTGGAATCCTGGTGCTATTGGTGGGATGGATCGTCGGTTGGCATACGGCAACAGAGTTCAGCAATGGTATGTTCGTGACCGGTTCGGCCATAATTATTTTCGGTCTGCTCAGCGTTTGGGGCGGTTTCACCTCACGCGGCAGTTTTGCGATTACATATGCTCAATCCACCGGCGATATGTCGCTCGCCGAACGCGCCAAACTGTGGACGATCGATTCTCTGCGCGGATATAACGTAATCGTTGTGACGACCATCATTGGCCTGATCATGATCGGACTGGCGATCTTGATCTACAATCTTTTTGGATAACTCATGCCGCGCAATTATCAACTGAAGACCGACCTCCCTACCGCGCATCAGCGCTT
>DATKNJ010000022.1:0-8920 GCA_035541395.1 Anaerolineales bacterium | reverse complement strand
GGGCACGGCGGATTGATCTCCGCGGAGAAGAGCAAATGCGCCGAACGATCCAAATCAGGGATCTGCTCGCGCGGCACAACGCCTAAAAATCGAATCGGCACGCGACTCTTGCGAGTCAACTCATTTTGTTTGGCAGCATCTGCGCGGCCTGCAATAAGAAGTTCCATCGGAAATTTTTCATTCAAGATTTCCGCCAAGCGGATCGAGGCGCGCAGGCCCGTATCCAATCCACCCGCGAGACTGCCTTCCACCACTAACAAGCGATACGGCGGATGCGCCGGAATTTCAGACGCAGGAGAATACACATTCAAATCCACACCATTGAGGATGACGCGCACAGGTGCGCGTGCCGGGCCGTACCACTTCTCCCACCAGCCGCGGATGAATTGACTCTGATAAATCACGCAATCCGCAAAACGAGCGCGGATGAACGACAGCATCGCATTACCGTATTCCGCGCGCAGATGATAGCGCGGTCCTGTCCAGCGGGCGCGCTGCACCCAGTTGATTCCGTCGAGGCGCTGGACGATTCTCAAACCGCGGCACTTGGCCCTCCATAACGGAAGCAGGTTCTTCGTCCCGGCAATGACCAGCACTGCATCGGATGGTTCGGATAAATCGTGAGTGACATCCACACCGCGGGCGTGTAATCCCACTTCAAATTTAAGTCGGAAGGAGGCCATACCACCAGAGCCTTCCACGCGAGGCACGATACAAATACGAGACATAAAATGATTATATCGTAGCGGCGCAGCAAAACCTTTTATGGTATCCTTGGCGCATCTCATTCCGGAGTTCATGATGTACGTTGCCATCGAGGGCGTGATTGGCGTGGGCAAGACAACCCTGGCCCGCTTGCTCCAACCCCGTTTTGAAGCCGACTTATTGCTTGAAATTTTCGAGGAGAATCCGTTCCTTTCGGATTTCTACGCCGACCGCCAGCGCTACGCATTCCAAACGCAAATTTTCTTTTTGCTTAGCCGCTATCGCCAGCAGAACAACACCGTGCCAAACATTTTAAATGCCGGGCACGATCTGTTGGCGGATTACACGTTCGCAAAAGATGCGCTCTTCGCACAGATCAACTTAAGCGGCGACGAGTTGACTATGTATTACAAAGTTCATGAGGCACTGGGCGAAAAGATTCCCAAACCGGACCTGCTCGTTTATTTGCAGGCCAGCACTGATGTGCTGATGCAACGCATCACACTGCGCGACCGTCCTTATGAACGCCAGATGGAACGCGCGTATATCGACCAGCTTAATCACACCTACGAAGATTTCTTCTCAAAGCCGTTCGATCACACGCCTGTGTTGACGATCGACACCAATAATTTGAACATCATCCAGAATACAGAACATCTAACGTACATCGAGAATCGCATCCGCGAGAGCCTCGGCCTGCTTCCGTTTCAACCCAGTTTGCCACTAGCCGAGATGTAGGGAGAGCTACCATGCGCGTCACACGCGAATCGCTGATCCGTATTGCCAAAGAGACCACACAGGAAAGAGCTTATAACAACAAGGATATCATCGCCGCGTATCTGACAGGCTCGCTCGCCACAGATGCCGACCCGATGTTGGGCGGCGCTGCCGATATCGACCTGGTCTTTGTGCATACCTTCCAGCCCATCCATGAACGTGAGTTCGTGAAGCTCACCTCCGACTTTCACGTGGACATTCATCACCGCGCCCGTGCCGAGTTCAAATCGCCGCGCGAACTGCGCGGCGATCCGTGGCTGGGATATGAAATGTTCGCTCCCACATTGTTGTTCGAGCGCGAAAAGTTCTTTGACTTTGTGCAAGCCGCGCTGCGAGCCGGTTTTGAATTTGAAGGGCCCGCACTCACGTTGCAGCGTTCACGCAAACTCATGGCCAAAGGCCGCAAGCTTTGGATGCCGTTGAACGACATCAACGAAGACGCCGGGCCACAGGATGTGAAGAATTATCTCGATGCACTTTTCTTCATAGCCAATGCCATCGCGGAATTGAGCGGCCCGCCGATTCAGGAACGCCGTTTGCTCTTGGAATTCCCTGCACGCGCAGAGGCCGCTGATCATCCGGGCATGACCGCCGCGTTGTTGGGGCTCTTGGGTGCGAACAATCTAAGCACAGATCACCTGTCTGCGTGGCTGCCGGGCTGGAGATCCGCGTTCGAGGCGGCTTGCGAGAATCCCAACGCAGAGATCAGCATCAACTCGATCCGTTTGAATTATTACGAGAAAGCGATCAAAGCCATGCTGGAAAGCGACTCGCCACAAGCAGCGCTGTGGCCTTTGATCCATACTTGGACTCTTTCGGCGCTGGCTCTTCCTAAAGAGCAGATCAAAGAATGGCGAACTGCTTGCGAATCTTTGGGCTTGGTTGGAAAAAAATTTCCTGAACATATCGAAGGGCTGGATCGTTTCCTCGATGAAGTGGAGATCATGCTGGACGAGATCGCTACAGCCAACGGCTTGGAAACATCAGCCACCATTTGAAAAAAAGACCTCGCATGCGAGGTCTTTTTTTCACTCAATGAACGTTTCCCACTTGCTCCCATTTTGTGGAATGATGCGGTCACCTTGACCGGCTGCTTGATCCCAATAACCGGCTTGCCACATATCCGCGCCGTAGCCATTGCACTCCGCCTGGAGAAAGTCCGAAGGCAATGTATCGGGCAAGAGACATTGTGGCGGCTGCAAGCCGCTGCCCGGCACCGCAGCAGGAATATTCCCAGTGCGTGAATTGATCTGGTTCGGGGTTGGAAAACAATCGGAATACCACGAGCCGCGCGTATCCGGCAGGCGGCACCAAGATCGGTCCGGTTTGAGAACTGCAGAATAGGTTTCAGCGTCCATGAGCACATCATTGGGATTGAACAATTGGACCGTGTCGCCGCCGTCGCTCAACAAAATATTCGTTTGTTTCCCATAAAACAACGCGTGATCGCCGGGTTTCAATACCACACTGGGCAGAGTATATGAACTGGAATCACCACTGGCAACTTGCAAACGCCAGCCTTTGAGGTTTACATTGATTCCCGAATCATTGGCAATTTCGATGAATTCATCGAAAGTATTTGTCGTGCCATCTTGATTCCAGTCGAAGCCAGCACGCGGCAGGAATTCATTGATCACCAAACGCGGCACCGGTGTTGGACGACTTGTGGGCACTTTGGTAGGCGCACGCGGAGTTGGGGTAAGCGTTACCGAATAGGTCCAGTTCTGCTGGCCCGGCGTCCCCAAAACATAATTTCCGTTGTGATCTCTAACCTTGGTGGTTGATGAGCCACCGTACGTGACCCAGGCCCCAGAGCTACCATCTTCGAGCTGATGATTCCGTTCCATGCTGGTACGATACGTGGAAGAACCTGCCGGCCAGGAATAGCTGCCTGAATAATTAGCTGTGTCTACTTGTGTGTTAGCCGAACTAACCAATTGTAAAGCTTGATAATGATCTGGGAGATTCAAACTGCTATTCACTTGGGTTACAGTACCAGAAGGCAGATTTTGAAAGACACTGTTGGTCGCCATCAGGACAAAATAACCACCAGCCGGGATCACGCCTGTGAGTGTGACTTCGAAATTGCCGGTTGTGTAATAAAGATTGATTCCTCTTAGTATCCAGTCAGTTAAGTCGACTGAACAGGCGCTCGGATTGTAGAGCTCCACCCATTCGTCCGATGAGGATGCTTTCGTACCCATCCAGCCGACTTCATTGATCAGCAGAGTGTGGTGAGTAATATAGCAAGGCGTGGCGGTTGGAGTAGGGGTGGATGGAGTACTTAAAGTTTTCGTTGCAGTTGGAGAAGTCGTCAAAGCTGCTGAAGTAGAAGTTTGATTTTGGGCTGCTGTGCCCGTGAGATTGACAATCGCGGTGTTCGTTTGATTCGCACCTGCAGTTCCTGTGAGGACAGCAACAGAAGTACCCGTTTGATTCACCGCAGCTGTACCGGTTTGATTGAAAGCAGCAGTTGCAGTGAATAAGCCACCGCAATCTGTTGTAGAACTAGACGTATTGCGTGGATTGGGAGCGCCTGTTACAAAATCTGCGCTGTTATCATCAGTATCAACGCAACCATTAAGAGATCGAAGATCGGACGTTGTATTGCTAGGTGAAGGTGCTGGACCACTTCCTTCATAATAATTAACTGAGGTTGCTGTTCCATAACCGACAGAGTCAATGATGCTGGCAAGATCGGATGCGCTACAAGGCGAACTCGAATTCGTTCCGCCATTACACGCTAACCCAGTTGTAGTATTAGCCAAAATGACCTTACCAGCACCTGCGCTCATAGTTGTTGTGCCTGTTACATCAGGTGATGGCAACAACGGCAGCCCAGTTGTTGTACCTGACCCCAATTGCACCAGATAGTATCCACCAGAAGCGATAGAGCCAGAAAGAAAAGTCACATTACCGCTAAATAAACCTGTTCCAGTTCCAGACGCATATTGGATTGACCACGTATCTAAAGGAACAGAACTACCGGTCGGATTGAAAAGTTCAACAAAATCATTTTGATAAGGTGAGCCAACATTTCCCCCTCCTCCGTAAACTTGACTAATTACAATATGAGTCGCGGCTTGTTGCTGCGACGCCGCGCGAACATTGCTCAAAGACGGCAGGATCAATCCGATCAAGAGACCGATCAGCAGAGAGCAGGTCAATAAGCCGCGGGCGAAACGATTCTGTCTTGGCATGGATTAAGAGTCAGCGTTAGATAACGGAGGCAGTTACAGGCTTGGAAGGAAACGAAGCCTGTTAAAATTATATACCACCCTGCGAAAAATCCAACCAATAAAAATGCTTAACGCGGTTCTACTACTAATTTAATCGCTGTGCGAACTTTATCCTCGATCTCCACATCGACGAACTCTGGGACACAAACTACATCGATCCCGTCGTTCTTCAAGTAACCAGTGGCTAACACAAGCGCTTTGATAGCCTGGTTCACAGCGCCTGCGCCAATGGCCTGTACTTCTGCTCGTTTATGTTCGCGAACGACGCCGGCGATCGCCCCGGCGACAGCAGAGGTGCGGGAGTTGGCTGAGACTTTGATCATTTCCATGACGGCCTCCCAAACAGCAAAGAAGAAGGGGCTTTCAGGATGATTGTACAAGATTATGAAGTCAGATTCAACCAGTATATTTGTAGGATATGGATTCAGTAGTCTTAGTAGGGCTTGTTGAAAATGTGGATAATGAGATGCAGCCCAAACCTGTGGGGGAATCTGTTTCGCTTCATCCCAGACTTGGGGTTTGATTCAGTTCTTTGGCATTCGCGTCGCTGTGGATAAATCGCGAACTGCTTTCCACCGAAAATGGCTCTGAAACAGGCCAATCCATATCTTGGATAAAACAAAAAGCCATGCCCATATATGGGAGTGGCTTTTGAGCGGATTTGTGAACTTTTTGCAGGCATCTGCCTAGCTTGTCCACAAAGATAGGTGTTTATCCACAGAATTCCGCGGGTTATCCACATTTCGGGGAATTTTAACTTTTTGAGTTGACTAGGCAGACACCCAGATGTGCCGGATTCTTTTGCAGGCTAGGTTATACGCAGAAAGGACTAATCCTCGGCAGCGCGGGCCATCTCCTCCGCCTCAAAAACAACCTCTTCCTTGCCGGTCAGTTTTTCCTGTACCTTGGCAACGATCAGCCGCAAGTGACCGGAATGCGCCACATAATCCAAATCGTCTGCAGGAATGGCGAGCATCGGGCAGACGGTGAAATTGTCGATCCATTCCTCGTAGAGTTCGTTCAATCCTTGTAGATAGTCCGCGTTGATGGTGCGTTCGTAAGCGCGGCCGCGACGCGAGATGCGACTCAACAAAGTCGGTACCGAGGCGCGCAAATAGATGACCAAGTCCGGGGCCGGCAGGAGCTGTGTAGCGGTTTCGTACAACTCGCGGTAAGTTTGATAATCACGCGATTGGATGTGTCCCTGCAAGTACAGGTTCTTGGCAAAGACCTCAGCATCCTCGTAAAGGCTGCGATCTTGAATGACAGAACCAGGTCGCTGTGACAGTTGGAAGTGAGAGCGTAGACGATGCGTGAGGAAAAAAATTTGGGAGTGGAAAGACCAGGTCTTCATATCGGCATAAAAATCCGCCAGATAACGATTCTCCGCGACCGGCTCGAAGAATGGCTCCCAGCCCAATTGGTCACATAGCATCGTCACCAGCGTGGACTTGCCAACGCCAATATTACCAGCCACGGCTATGAACTTTCGCATCGCTCCCTCCGGTTTTTTAAGTAAAGGCATTTTATTCTGGTAGAAAAATTATTGCGGAATCTGTCCAGCTAGTTCCTTATCAATGACCTGCTTGAACACATCCAAAGGTTGTGCTCCGATGACAGCCAAACCGTTGATGAAGAAAGTCGGCGTGGAGTTGACGCCCAGTTGGGTCGCGAAGTCAGAATCATCCTGGATGAACTTGTTGTTGCGATCACTGGCGAGACAATCCTTGAAAGCATTCACATCCAATCCTAATTGAGTGGCATAAAGAACGTATTGATCCTGACCGAGCTGGTCGCTGCTGAACAGTTTGTCGTGATAAGGCCAGAAGGCGTTCTGTTCATTGGCGCAGCGTGACGCGACTGCTGCGGCGAAGGCATCGGGATGAATCGAGGTCAGAGGAAAGTTGCGATATACGAAACGAATCTTGCCCGGATACGCGTTCATCAGCGACTGATATGTTTCCTGCTGGAAATTTCGACAGAACGGACATTCAAAGTCACTGAATTCGACGATCGTGATTGGCGCATTGGCAGGACCGAGACTGGGGAAACCATCCGTTGGGATTTTATAGCGGACGTATTGCGGCGTGCCCGTTGAGATGGGAGCTTCAACCACCGAGGGCTGCGAGTCCGAGTTTTGAGCGGCAGAGGGTTGCTGGGCTGCACTGGAGTTTCGTCCCCAAGCCATGTAACCGACCAGCACACCGACTGCAAATGCCAGCACAACCAGCACGAGATAAAAATGGCTGCGTTTGAAGGTAATCGTATCTTCTTGTTGTGGAGATGGAGAAGGAATTTCGTTCATAGGCGTGGATTATACCTCTCCGCCCAAACTGCCAAATGAGAAAAAAGAGCGATTTTGTAATTGAAAGCCTGCTACCCCCACGCGATATGACCGTATGTATAATGAAATCGGAGGTCGCAATGACGACAAATGCAAAACATCATGTCCCTTGGATTCTGTGGCCGTTCGTGGCGTTATGGCGTTTACTGGCGCTGATCGTGGAGATGACTGGCCGCTTCGTGGCAATGATTCTTGGTATCGTTTTTATGATTGTAGGCGTAATCGTCAGCTTGACAGTGATCGGTGCGATCATCGGCGTGCCGCTGGCGTTGATTGGATTATTGTTGTTCTTCAGGGGATTATTCTAAAAAGCGTAGAGACTCTGTCTCTACGCTTGATAGGTGTTCGGTTCAGGATGAGGATGCGAGTCGCGTCGTCTAAACGGAGACAGGATTCGTTCCCGGAGAGAGACGAGCAACTTCCGTACGAAAGAGATGCGGAAGATCAAAAGCAGGATCACGATCACCGCGTACAATAACGGACGTCCGATATTTCCGCGCAGGAAGAATAAATCGCCTTTTTGCGCCCAGGCATAATGCAGAACTGCCAACGGTGCGATGAAGTACACCAGTTTGTGGAGATTCTTCCAGCCTTTGCCAAGGCGCATCTTCCAAACATCGAACGAAGTGATGGCCAGCGGGGTCAGCAATAGGAATGAAGTGAGGCCGACGATCATATACGGCTTTTGGAAAATGGTTTGGACCAACAGACTCCATGCAAAGCCATAATCGAGATCCACGAAGATGGTCACATGGATGGTTGCATACATGAACGCATATAGGCCCAGCGCGCGGCGACGTTTGATGGCTTCACGCCAGTGAAAGATGGTGTTGAGCGGCGTACAGGCCAGCGACAAAACCAGAAAGGTGATGGCTGCGCGGCCCATACGCTGTTCCATTTCCTGGATCGGGTTGGCGGAGAGCGTGCCTGCAAAGAATTCAATGAGCAGGCGCGTGATTGGATACCATCCACCAATGTGCATGATGATTTGAAGCGGGGTGTAGCGTTTGAAAAAATTCTTCATTGGATGTAATGTAGGGACACAACGTGTTGCGCCCAATTAGTAATTTTGAATCAGATCCATTCCTGCATACATGGAGGCGACCTGGGCGCCATAGCCATTGAACATCAACGTGGGACGGCGATTGAGTTCGCCGATGCGGCGCTCGGAGGCTTGTGACCAGCGCGGGTGCGGGCGATTCGGATTCACGTTCGAGTAAAAGCCATATTCGTCCGGCGCAATCGATGACCACAGCGTGGCAGGCTGGTCGGCTACTAGTTCGATTTTAACAATCGCCTTGATAGATTTGAAACCATACTTCCACGGCACAACCAAACGAATCGGCGCGCCGTCCGGGTTTGGCAAATCCACGCCGTACATGCCGGTGGCGAGGAGGGTCAAGTCGTTCATGGCTTCATCGAGGCGCAGACCTTCCTGATACGGCCACGGATATAACGGGTCTTTCTGACCCGGCATCTGGTCCGGCCGATAGACCGACTCGAAGCGGACGAATTTCGCGTCGGAAGTGGGTTCCACTTCTTTTAACAGACTCGCCAGCGTAAAGCCTGTCCATGGGATAACCATGCTCCAGGCTTCCACACAGCGCAGACGATAAATGCGATCCTGCTGTGTGAAATTCTTGATCAGGTCTTCGATAGCATATGTTTTGGGATTGTTGACCAGGCCATACACTTCCACAGTCCACGGATGCGTGACGAAATCTTTTGACAATGGATTCACGGCTTGCTTGTCAGTGCTGAACTCGTAGTAGTTGTTATAGTTGGTAATGTCATGATACGAGTTGACCGGAGAGCCCAATTCATCTTTCATGCCATTGGCTTGCGGCTCCGGCGT
>DATKNJ010000021.1:0-7614 GCA_035541395.1 Anaerolineales bacterium | reverse complement strand
GCCTGATCGGGATGTGTCGCACACGTTTGCCAGTCGCCGCGAACACTGCATTCGCCACCGCGGGAGCGATGGGCGGCACGCCCATCTCACCCATCCCACTTGGGCTTTGATCGCTGGGCACCACATACACTTCCACGAGCGGCATCTCGCTCATTTGCAAAATCGGATAATCGAAGAAATTACTTTGCTGGACACGTCCATTTTTCACTGTCGTCTGAGCCTTAAGCGCAGCCGTCAACCCGAAGACAATCCCGCTCTCAATCTGCGCCGCCACGTTATCTGGATTGACAGTCTGTCCACAATCGACCGCTGCCACCACACGTTTCACGCGTACCTTGCCAGTTTCAACCACAGCTACTTCCGCCACATAGGCCACGTGAGTAACGCCAAACGTGGCGTGATAAGCCAAGCCGCGTCCTTCCCCTGCCGCCATAGGTTGGCCCCATCCCGCTTGCTCGGCAGCCAACTTGATTACGTTCGCGGCACGGCCGGAATATAGTTCCAAACGCAAATCCAATGGATCGCGCTTCAAGGCGGATGCCATCTCATCGATAAAACATTGAACACCATAGGCTTGCGCGAAGTTTTCCACTGAACGCCACGCACCGGTCGGAACTGAAAATCCGCCTCTCGCCAACCCACCCGGAATATAAACTTGATCCAACGGCTGACTGAAATATTGGACTGCCATCGGATGGTAAAAATCGTGCTGTATGTCATCCTCGCGAGTCCAAACCACTTGGACCGGCACATCCAACTTCATCGCCACCTGCGCGGCTTCTTCCGCGTAATCGGACTGCAAACGGCGACCGAATCCTCCGCCGATCAACGTGACGTGTACGATCACTTTATCAGAACGCAAATTAGCTGCGCTCGCGACCGCCCGCTGCACATCCTGCGGACTCTGCGTAGGCGCCCATACTTCGCACAAGCCATCATGCGCATACGCGGTACAGTTCATGGGTTCCATTGTGGCGTGTGCTTCATAAGGCGACTCATAGATCGCAGTCAAATTCCCTTCTTTAGGCTTGGCTTTGGCAAGTTGTGTGATGGCCGCATTCTTCATATCATCACTGCTTAAGGTCGCGTTTGAACCCTCATTCCATACAACCTTCAAAGCATTACGTCCTTGAATCGCAGCCCAGGTATTCTCCGCCACAACCGCAATCCGGTCCTCCAGCGCGATCACCTGACGAACCCCCGGCACAGCTTTCGTCGCAGTATCATCATACGAGTCAAATGTCCCGTCAAAGACCGGGCAACGGGCGATGACTGCGAACAGCATGTTCTGCAAACGGACGTCCAATCCATACACCGCCTTGCCAGTCACAATCTGCGGCGCATCCCAATGGCCGATGTCCTTTCCGAGAATACGAAAGTCCGATGGGTCTTTCAAAGATGCGATACTCGGAACCTTCATCTCGGCCGCACGATCAACCAGATCGCCATACGCCGATTTCTGCTGCCCATCCGGATGAATGACAAACCCCGCTTCTGTCCGACATTGAGCTGCATCCGTTTTCCAAGCTTGCGCGGCCACATTGACCAGCATCTGCCGCGCCACGGCTCCGGCCACTCGCAAGCCTGTGTAATAGGATGAGACGCTCACGCTTCCGCCGGTCTGTTGATCACCATAACGCGAATCAGCCAAAGCCTGCTCGATGCGAACTGAATCCCAAGCTACATCCAATTCTTCCGCGATCAACATCGCGATGGCCGTGCGAATCCCTTGTCCCATTTCAGAGCGGAAGGCAGTTACTGTTAAGATGCCCTGTTCGTCCACTTTGAGATAAATATTCGGCGCCCACGTAATGGCAGGAGGCAGTGTGGAGGTTGGACCAACAATGGTGGGCGTAACAACCTTGGGCGCGGAAGGAACGCAAGCATCCAAATAAACGGCCAGCACCAATCCGCCTCCAGCTGCGCCGACCAGTTTGATAAAGTCACGGCGAGTGATTTGATCCTTCATCTCACGCCTCCTCTGCCGCGCGATGAATTGCTTTGCGAATGCGCTGATATGTGCCACAGCGACACAAAACATTTTGCATGGCCGAGTCGATATCCGAGTCGCTTGGATGTGGATTCTTCTCAAGCAAGGCCACCGCGTTTAGGACCTGCCCGGGCTGACAGTAACCGCATTGCACCACCTTTTCCTCTTCCCAGGCTTTCTGCACAGGATGCGTGCCATCTTCAGACAAACCTTCGATGGTGACGATGTATTTCCCCACAACTGAAGATACGGGTGTAATACACGAACGAGTCGGCTCGCCATCGATCAGCACTGTGCATGTGCCGCACATGCCGATCCCGCAACCGAACTTAGTGCCGGTCAGGCGCAGCAAGTCGCGCAGAACCCACAACAAAGGCATCCCTTCCTCTGCCTGAACCGTGTAAGCGTGATTGTTCACTTGCAAATCGAAAGTCGGCATAACTCATCCCTCCCAAAGTTATATATGGACGCGCGAAACGAACACACCCTTTTTGATTATAGACAAGCGCGAGCTGTTTCAAACCTGCTTAATGACCGCTTTTCAAATCACGAATGTCACAATTCTCCTCCCTTCTTTCTTGATCACAAATCTCTTAAACAAAAGAGCCGCGGGCGTTTGCCCGCGGCTCTTGTTCTCCTTGTAGACTATTCTTCCTTCTTGGCTTCCATTTCTTTCTTATGCGCCTCGATAATCGGCAAGGCGATGTTCGTCGGAACAATGTCGTAGTGATCTAGTTCCATGGTGAAGTATCCGCGTCCGCCGGTGATAGAGCGCAACTGTGTGGTATAGCGCAGCATTTCCGCCAACGGAACTTGAGCCATCACAACAGTATTGCCGCGCTCAGACTCGGTCCCCTGTACACGACCGCGGCGCGTATTCAGGTCACTCATCACATCACCCATATTGGAATCCGGCACCACAATGCGGACGTTCATGATCGGCTCAAAAAGAACCGGGCCCGCATCCTGAACTGCCAGTTTGAACGCTTCGCGTCCGGCAATTTCAAACGCCACCGGTTTCGAATCGACCGGATGTTCTTTGCCATCATACACAATGACTTTCACATTGCTCATCGGATAGCCTGCGAACGCGCCATGATCCATGGTGGCTTTGATGCCTTTTTCAATTGGAGGCAGATAGGATTTCGATAAGTTCATGCCAACCAATTCATCTGTAAATTCAAAGTCCGCGCTGGGCAAAGGCTCGATACGCAGATGAACTTCACCGAACTGACCCGAGCCTCCGCTTTGCTTTTTGTGGCGATATTGAGCGCTAGCCTTACGAGTGATACCTTCCCGATAAGGCACCTTGGGTTCAAAAGACACCAGACCCACTTGAAACTTGGATTGGGCGCGATGAATAGCAACATCAATGTGTTGATCGCCCATGCCCTGCAAAATCGTCTGGCCTGTAGCACGCTCATTGTGCCAGGAAAGCGTCATATCTTCTTCGCACAAACGAGTCAACGTCGAGCTGATCTTGGCTGCATCGGCTTGGGTTTTGGGGCCAATTGCTACACGGAATAAAGCCGCGGGATATTTTGGAATTGGAAGAGTCAGCGGGTGAGCCTTGTCGCAGAACGTATCACCCGTGGCCGTCACGGTCAATTTTGCGACCGAGGCAATGTCACCGGCGTGGACGACTTTCACCGCGATCTGTTCTTTGCCGCGTTGAATATGCAGACCTGACATGCGTTCTTCCGCATCCTTAGTTTGATTCCAAACCCGCGCGTCCGCCTGGATCGAGCCAGAGATGACGCGAAAATAGGTCATCTTGCCCACAAATGGATCCGCGGTTGTCTTCCAAACATATGCCGCCAACGGACTATTTTCGCTGGCAGTTAATTTTTCTTCGCCATCTTTACCCTGCGCCACACGGACAATTGCCTGCACCGGCGAAGGCAACAAATCCACAATGGCATTGAGCAGCGACGATGCTCCAATTTCGTGTCCGCCTGCTGCGCAGAGAACGGGGATAAACGCGCCAGAATGGACTACATCTTTTAGGCCGCGAATCAATTCCTCATTCGAAAGAGCGCCGGCTTCCAGATATTTTTCGAGCAGTGCATCTTCGCCTTCCGCGGCAGC
The DNA here is from genome assembly GCA_035541395.1 of Anaerolineales bacterium. Lineage (GTDB taxonomy): Bacteria > Chloroflexota > Anaerolineae > Anaerolineales > Villigracilaceae > JACPVF01. Next base: position 3,536 of record DATKNJ010000021.1, on the reverse strand, counting down.
TTCCACCAGCGAGAAGTGCGCTTCTTCCGCGGCTGACTTCATATCCGCAGGAATCTCGGCGGCGCTTTTGCCATTGCCAAGATAGGCTTTCATGGAAATCAGATCAACCACACCATTGAATTCATGCTTTTCGCCGATGGGCAGTTGAAGTTTGACCAATCGCTGACCATTAAGGTGCGCAAACTGCTCCACAGATTCATAAGCCTGTGCAAAGTTGGCATTATCTCGATCCAGTTTGTTAATCACAACCAAACGCGGCAACTTGAAATCATCGATATAACGCCAGGCGATTTCCGTACCCACTTCGATGCCCGAAACCGAATCGATTAGAACCACGGCTGCATCAGCTACACTTAAAGCCGAAATCACCTCGCCGACAAAATCCGTATAACCTGGGGCATCCAGCAGGTTAATTTTGATATCGCGATGCTCAATGGGAATCACGCTGGTAGAAAGGGAAATTTTGCGGCGAATTTCTTCTTCGTCATAATCTGAAATGGTTGTACCGTCTTCGATCTTGCCTAGCCGTGTGGTGGCCCCCGAAAAATGTAAAAGCGCCTCTGCCAGCATGGTCTTTCCGGCCCCACCATGTGAGACCAATGCAATGTTGCGGAGGAACTCGGTGGTATACTCTTTCATCGAAAGAAACCCTTCCTTGAATTGGGATAAGACCGTCGTGTGATTGTAAAAGAAGTCGGTTGAATTGTCAAAGCACATCCCCTCACTGGCGTCATAAATCTTCTTATTACATCTGTCACTAGATAACCCCCCGTGGATACGTTTTTCAATCAATATTCGTTTGTGCTGCTCGCCGCTGGACTAATCATCGTGGCCGGTCTGATCCTGCTCACGCGCAAACCGAAATGGAACGATTATCTGGCATTCGGCGTGATTGCGGGAAGCTTGCTCACCGCCTGGATTGTCTTGCATCCGCGCCAGACTCCGCTAATGAACGATGCGCAAACTGTCAAAAATATGATCGGCTCGGGAGAGCCGGTCTTGCTCGAATTCCAATCGCCTTATTGCATTAGCTGTACCATGGCCAAGCCGGTTGTGGATGAACTCGAATCAGAACTCGGTGACAAACTCCATATCATCCGCCTGAATGTGCAAGAGCCAGTTGGCCGCGAGTTGGCGCGCGTTTATGGTTTTGAGTTCACGCCTACATTTATCTTTTTCAACGCGCAGGGAACCGAACTTTGGCGGCAAGTCGGTGAGATCGATCCCCAACACGTACGAGATTCCCTCAAATGAGTCTTCTGCGTCGCCTCACATTCAATCTTTGGTATTTCCGCAATCCACCTTGGGATCGCGGCATCAGTCCGCCGGAACTATTTGAATTCATTCGCACGCATCCCGCGGGCCGCGCCATCGATCTCGGCTGCGGCACAGGCACGAACGTCATCACATTGGCGCAAGCCGGTTGGCAAGCCACAGGTATTGACTTTGCCTCACGCGCCATTCAACGCGCCAAACAAAAGATCAAGAACGCCAATGTGCAAGCGGATGTCCAAGTGGGCGATGTGACCAATTTGCACAACGTGCGCGGCCCATTCAATTTGGCGCTTGATATGGGTTGTTTCCATAGTTTGGATCATCGGACGGCGTATCTTGATCAATTGACTCGTTTGCTCACCCCCGGCGGATTCTGGCTTCTGTACGCGTTCATTAACCCCGCCCCGGATCTTGCCGGACCCGGATTGGGCGCGCCTGATTTTGAGATGATCGCATCTCGAGGCTTGAAACTAATCGCGCGGCAAGATGGCGTGGATCGCCGCGAGCGCCCGTCGGCGTGGTTTCAATTCCAAAAACTTTAATCCTTCACAAAGCTCAGAATTAAACATGCGTGTTTTATTTATCTTTTTAGATGGTATTGGCTTGGGCGAAAACGATCCAGCGATCAATCCGTTTGTGCGCGTCGAAATGCCTCATTTGCGAAAGCTATTAGGCGGCTCCACATTTTTATACGAGGCCGCGCCCTGTGAAAGCAAACGCGCAACCCTATTGGCCGTGGACGCGAGCTTGGGCGTAGAAGGATTGCCTCAATCCGCTACAGGCCAAGCGGTGCTACTGAGCGGTCGCAACATTCCCGCCGAACTTGGTTATCACTATGGTCCCAAGCCTAACCGCGCAGTGGCAGCTACACTTCAAGACGGCGGACTCTTTGGACGATTCACAAAAGCAGGAAAGAAGGCCGCCCTGCTCAACGCCTATCCGCCGCGTTACTTCGATGGGATCGATTCGGGCAAACGACTATATTCATCCATTCCGTTGGCAGTTACCAATGCAGGCTTATCTCTTTTCACCAAAGATGATTTTTTTGCAGGTCGCGCGCTGGCTGCAGACTTTACCGGTCAAGGATGGCGCGAGTTCCTTGGATTTCCAGAGACGCAAATTCTCGATCCGCGTGACGCGGGAATAAAGTTAAGCGCGTTGGCGAGTCAATATGATTTTGCCTTCTTCGAATATTGGGCGACCGATTATGCGGGTCACAAACAAGACATGAAATGGGCGCTCGAACAATTGGAAGTTTTCGACAACGTACTGGATGGCCTACTCGATGCCTGGAACGATGACGAAGGATTGATCGTATTGACATCCGATCACGGCAACATGGAAGATTTGTCCGTTCGGCGGCATACTGCGAATCCCGTGCCCGCTTTGGTGATCGGGGAACAGAAAACACGACAAGAGTTCACACAAAACATGAAAGATATTACGCAGATCGCGCCTGCGATTTGGAACGCGGTTATCAACGATTAAGTTGAAATTTTATATTATCTTTGCGACTCTACACTTTTGCTTTATTAGCATGAAAAATACTTTTTAACCAAGATAAACACGGACAAAAGGAAGAAAACGAATTCACACAAAACCGGGCGAATCCGTGTTCATCTGTGGTGAATTTCGCGCAGAGCTCTTATCCGCAATTGGCACAATTATATAAATTGCATAAAGACTTGATTTCCAAGCAAACGCCCGTGCGATGTGAGACGCAATGTATCCCCGCTTTGTTCGAGCAACGCGCGACCAATCAATAATTCCACCTCTTTTCCAAATACATCCTGCAACTCCTGTCCAAAACGTTGATGAAACTCGTCGAGCGAAACGCCTTCGCGCGTTAAACGCAGGCCGGTCATCATATATTCGGACATATCGTCTTTCAAAGTCTGATGATGCTGATTCACCGTCGCAGGAGTTAACGGAAATTGTTGAGCTGAGAATGGAGAATTCAAACGCTCAATATATGTTTTGATTCGCAACACATTGGAATAGCGGAAGCCATTAGCATATCCATGCGCGCCTGCGCCGAGACCGAGATATGGCAGTCCGCGCCAATATTGCAGATTGTGGCGACACTCTCGCCCGGGCTTGGCCCAATTGGAAATTTCGTATTGGCTGTAGCCATTTGCTGATAAAAATTCATCTGCCCATTCATACATATCGGCCGCGAGATCGGGATCGGGAATCGGCAGCAGACCGCGCGAAGACCAGTGTCCAAACGGCGTGCCGTGCTCCAGAGTCAACGCGTACAT
>DATKNJ010000020.1:0-13437 GCA_035541395.1 Anaerolineales bacterium | reverse complement strand
ACCTTCGCGTGCGAAAATCTCGGCTTGTTTGCAAGCTTTGAGCATGGACGTCGTGGAAACCAGTGTACGCGACTTGTAATTGCGCGGAATGATCTGTTGAATATCTGGGAACGTGCCATCAATCAACTGCGAGACCACTTCCACATCTTTCACGCGGAAAACAACTTGGCCACGTCCTTTTGGCAACACCATGTAGACTGGCTCTTCGCCATCGCTAGAGACGCGCGCCAACTCTGTCAGCGCACGCGCAGGGATAATAGCGGTCACAGCTTGAAGCACAGGAGAAGACAGCGCAGCTTTCCGTAACGAGAGACGGAAACCGTCTGCAGCGGCCATCGTGATCTTGTCTTTCTCAACGGTCACCAACACACCCATCAGGACCGGACGCGCCTCGTCGCTGGAAGCTGCGAAGGCCACTTGCTGAATCATCTCTTTGAAGTCGGCGACGTTCAATTGAATCGCGCCGTCCAAATTTGGCACGGGCAACGGAGGAAATTCCTGTGCGTCGATGCACTTGATATCGTTATTGGAAGTGCCGCCGTGCACATTCAACGTCTGGGTTTTGATATCGAGCGCGAGCTGAACCTGGTCAGCAGGCAACATGTTCACGAGGTCGGCGAACGTACGTGCAGGCACAGTCGTCGAACCTTCCTGTTCGATGCGCGCCGCGATCCAACAGGTGATTCCCAACTCAAGATTGGTCGCCGAGAGGCGCAAGCGACCCTCATCGGACGCGATCAAAATATTGGACAAAACCGGCAACGTGCTACGCGGCGATACCGCGCGCGACACAATGCTCAAACCACGGGCAAGATTTTCTTGTAAGACAGTCACTTTCATGGCCGGGCCCTCGCTGGAAAGATGGATGCCGCGAGTATATCATTAACGGAACAGAGTAGAAATCACAATCGCGAGTAGGAAGAAAAGAATCTGCAACGCGAACAGTGACGCGCCGATGTAGATCACAATCGTCCAACCGGAGGCGCCTTTCGTTTTTTGAATGCGGACTTCCTGCCCCTCTGCCAGTTGACGCGCTGCCAGCGCGGCTTGCCCCGCGTCATTGGCCCACACAATATGGTCCGCCTCATCCGGGACAATCAGCCTGCTTCCGCTAAAACTGTTCAACCATGACGAAATCGTCTCCGGCGGATTCACCGCCAGAGAACCCGGCAAGACCACCGCGCGCGCTTGCGTGTCTTTGGCAAGCTTCATTGTTGCGTTGACTACCAACACCGGCAAACGCGGCGCGTGTTTATTCAACGCGACTCGCATCATCTCGCCGAAGCGACCATCGCCCGCGTCGAAAATCATCACCGCGAACTCGGCCTGTTTCTCCACCAAAATCCCAGCTGTTGACTCGCCATCATGGCGCAACTCGGAGAGGTGATAAATCAACACCACGACGAACAGCACCAGCAATTGTAGGAAATTCAACACCGCCGTGAGGAAGTTACTCCCCGCGCTTCCTGTCAACAAGGTGCTCAGGAGTCGGAACACTAACGCCACAGCAGAAGACATTCCGCCGATCACCGCCGCGAACAAAACGAGATAAAGATATGCTTTGCGCACCACGGAACGACGCGCGTGCTCGCCGGTATCTCCTTCAGCATCGGCCTGCGCATTGACTGGCAACCAAGTCGAAAGCCAAAGAGGCAAGCCTATCAGCAGAGTGGCAATCGCTGCGGATTCACGCGAACGAAGGAATTCATCGCCGACCAAATTTTGTCCGGTGAGCAAATCGATGATGATGGAAATCAACAGCGCAACGCCCGTGAACGCGGTCACCAAACCGATCAGCGAAAGGATATAAGCATAAGGCCGTTTCAAACCATCACGGCGCGGGCCTTCGGCAGATGATTCGATGTGACGATTCAGCCAACGTCCGTAATAGGCCCAGATACCTGCTAATGGAACGCCAATCGAAATCGGTCCGCCGATACTCTGAATAAAGTCCGGCCAAGAAGACGTCTCTCCCAACAAACGTTGGAGAATAATGTTCAATAAGTCTCCGCCCATGGAGAGCACCGTAATGACTCCCGCCAGCGAAAGCACATAGAGAACTCCGAGGCGTAGATTCGACTCCATTTCCTCGGAATCAACCAAAGCGTCCTGACAGATGCGCCACACATACACCCACAACGGCGCGCCGACAATCAGTAGGGCAAGTCCGTTGACGAAGACGCTGAGTCCAACACCTCCCAAAACTTTCGTTGGAACGTAGAAAACGAAGCGCAGTAATTGCTGGGCGCCGAAGACAGTCATCAGCAAACCGTAAAGCAGCCAAAGATAACGATACAAGCGACGAACATCCGCGAAGTTTTCAACGTTTGTTAGCGTTTTCCATTCGCCGCGCAGAGTGTTCCAAAAATACGCCGCAACGATCAGATTCATCGCGATCGCGATTAAGTTATCGGACCAGCTTTGAGAGCCGCCTAATAACGCGCCTTGGATTGGCAGCATTGCCGCGATCAAAAGAAGCCGATCGACGAGCGCCAACAGATTTTGGATTACAGGTACGAGCGTACCTATCAGCGCAGCATAGAAAAAGATCGCACGCAGGCTGGCCGATTTCTCTTCATCGTCATTGGTTGCGGCGCGTTGTGCCCACAACCAATGAATGAGAAAAATGGGCACGCCTACGAGCACCAGTGCGAGGGCTTGTGCCAGCGCATCGCCCGCGCCGACAATGCTTTGATTCACAATCGTGCGCAACAAGCCGATCAGACCCCATAGAACCACCTCAAGGCTGATCAGTGCAACTGCATAAAAATATAAACGTCGAACTGTTTTCATGATGGATTCCTTTTAGGGTTTGACGGGCGTTTGATACCAGTTGTAATCCCAAAGGTTGTAGGGCATCGAGGAGATTTTCCAGTCATTGTTTTGTTGAATCAATAAAGCCTGCTCCGCACTTCGGGAACCGGAAGAAAATGGATCAGAAGGCGAATAGATTAGGCTGATGCTGACCGTGGCCTCATCGCTATTAATCGAGGCCTCGCCCACATCTACACCGACATTATTTGGGTTAATTGCGCCCGTGATGAAGGACTTTCGGAATTCCTCATAAGTGGGTTTGCCATCCAGGTCTGCCAGATAACCATAAGCTTTTTGATAATCTTTATTGGTCACTGCCAGCACATAATTGAACACGACAGCATCCGGTGAATTCGAGTTGAGATAGCTCCGCTGGTCGCGGCGCGCAAAGAACAGGCTCAAAGCCACAATCACCAGCAGGCCAATGGCAATCAGGATACCCATCAGAAAGCGGTCTTGTTTCATAAACACCTCCAATTTGTAAAATCATTGTATAGGCAGAATGACGAAAAGGCAAGCGAAATAGTTTCCCTGCTTGTGTCTATCCTGTATTCCTCGTATACTGTCGCTAGAAGTCGATACCTGAATGAGCTCCAATCAATATCAAATTCACGCTGCCATCCAGGACTTTCAGTCGGCGCGACAGCGCGTTGCGCTGGAGGAAGTGCTTGCGCGTCTGCAAGGAAAATCCACGCAGCTCCTCTCGTACGAAGAAGTGGCGGAAAAACTCAAGTTGCGTGCACGCTCCGAACGCGGCATCCAACAGATCCCGCTCGATGCGATTGTAGGAAGTGTCGGCCGCTATAGCGATTTCACGCGTACGTTTCTGCCGCGTCGTGAGGAGGATCAGGAACGTTGGGCGCGCGTCAAAACGGCAGCAGAAGGCGGGGCGGGCTTGCCGCCTGTCGAAGTTTATAAAGTGGGCGAAGTTTATTTTGTGCTGGATGGAAATCACCGCGTCTCGATTGCACGTCAAGAAGAGGCCAAGACCATCGAAGCGCATGTGATCGAATTCAAAACGGATGTCCCGCTGACTCCTGATGTCCAACCGGATGATCTGATTATCAAAGCGGAATATAAAGAGTTTCTGGATCAAACTCACATCACAAATCTGCGTCCCAACGTGGACTTAAGCGTGACCATTCCCGGTCAATATGAAAAATTGATGGAGCAGATCGAAGTCCGTCAATACATATTGGAGCAGGAGCGCGGCGAAGAAGTTCCGCTTCGGGACGCCGCCGAAGATTGGTACGACAACCTTTACATTCCTCTCGCTGAAGCGATTCGCGACCGCGACCTGCTGCGCTGGTTCCCGCAGCGTACCATCACCGACTTATATCTATGGATCTCGGAGAACCGCGCCGAACTGGAGAAAGAGGAAGGCTGGGAGATTCAGTCTAATATCGCGGCCACAGATTTGATCATGAATAAGAGCGCCCGCGCCAAAAGAAAGAAATCTGAATCGGGCAGTTGGCGCAAAGCGCGCATGCTGAATCGTTATACTGAAAATCTTTTCATGGACGTGCTCGTCCCGTTGAGTGGCAGCCCGGAAAGTTGGGATTCGCTGGAGCAGGCTATCGTGCTGGCGCAACGTGAAAAAGCAAAACTTCACGGTTTGCACGTTGTGGACTCAAAAGATAAATTGGAGAGTCCGTTTGCACTCGAAGTGCAGGAACATTTCAAACAACGCTGTGACGAAGCAGGCATAGACGGCAGACTGGTCATCGAGCAAGGCGATATCACCAGAAAGATTTGCGAACGCGCGGTAATGACTGATTTGATTGTGCTGAAAGTCGCTCATCCGCCGCGCGGTGGATTATCCAGTTTCACATCGCCATTTCGCACCATTCTCACGGATTCAGCGCGCCCGTTGTTGGGTGTGCCGGAAAAAGCGAGGCCACTTCAACGCGCATTGCTGGCTTTCGATGGCAGCCTGCTTTCCAAAGAGGCACTGTTCGTGGCAACGTATCTGGCCGAAATGTGGAAGACCAAGCTGATCGTATTCACCGCGCTCGAAAGTGGAAAAGTCAAAACGGACGCGCAAGATTACGTTCGCCGCTATCTCGAAGTCCACGAAGTGGAAGCGGAATACGTCCTCGCTGAAAACGATGCGATGCAAACCCTAGGAAAAACCGTGGACGAGCGCCAAGTGGATTTGGTGTTCCTCGGCGGATACACCGGCTCTGTGCTGCGCGAGGTTGTGATCGGCAGTTCACTGAACTATATGCTGCGAGAATCGAAAGTCCCGTTGTTTATTTGCCGCTGATTGGATTTGATATACTTGCTTCACCGCTTTTATAAGGAGAACCTATGACTACTTCTGCTCCTCGCTGGGATTTGACCAATATCTATCCCTCGCTCGAATCCAAGGAATTCAAAGCTGCCGTTGAAGACTACAAAAAACAAGTCGCGGCGCTGGAAAAATTCTTCAAGAACAAACTTGGCAAGACAGATGCAAAAACAAAAGCCAAAGAATTGGCTCCATTGGTCGGTCAGGCCATTGACCGCATCAACAAAATCCAGACGCTTTCGGCCACCCTTGTCCCATTTATTTACGCATACGTCAGCACCGATTCGCGCGACAAACTCGCCCAGCGGACTCTCTCTGAGTTTGAGCAGGCCAGCCTGCCGATGAACAAACTCAACACGCAGTTCAAAGCCTGGCTCGGCAAGATCGCGCCGAAGCTGGATAAAGTCATCAAAGCCAACAAATCCGCCGCAGCGCATGCTTTCATGTTGAAGGAAGCCGCCGAGCAAAGCAAATATTTGATGAGCGATGCGGAAGAGGCGTTGGCTGCTGAAATGAGCTTGAGCGGCGGAAACGCGTTCGAGAAATTACAGGGGACTGTCACCTCGCAACTCAGCGTGGACTTTGAGTTGGATGGCAAAACCGAGAAGATGCCCATGCCCGCGCTGATCAACCTGCGCTCTCATCCTGACGCCGAGACTCGTCGCCGCGGTTACGAGGCAGAGAACAAGGCCTGGGAGGAAGTCAAAGAAACTTTAGCAGCCTGCCTGAATGGGGTCAAGGGCGAAGCGATCACGTTGAATAAACGACGCGGCCGCGAAGACGCAGTCCACTCTGCGCTGGAAGCGGCGCGCATCGACCGCAAGACTCTCGACGCGATGCTGGGCGCGATGGAAGACTCGTTCCCAATGTTTCGCAAATATTTCAAGAACAAGGCCAAACGCCTCGGCAAAGAATCGCTGGCCTGGTGGGATGTTTTCGCCCCGATGGGCAAAGCTGATAAGGCATACACGTTCGACGAAGCACGTGACTTTATCATCGAGAACTTTGGCAAGTTCTCGCCCGATCTTGCCACTTTTGCCAAGCGCGCCTTTGAGCATCATTGGATCGATGCCGAACAACGCGAAGGCAAACGCGGCGGCGGATTTTGCATGGAGATTCAAGGCGTAAAAGAAAGTCGCATTCTGACCAACTTCGATGGTTCGTTCGATGGCGTTTCGACCATCGCACATGAGCTTGGCCACGCGTTTCACAATGAATGTGCTTATCAGGCTAAGAAAACTGTTCTGCAACAATTAACGCCCATGACTCTGGCCGAAACGGCCTCCATTATGTGCGAGACGATTATCACCGAAGCTGTTCTGGCACAAACCACCGATTCGCAGGAAGTGTTGGCAACGCTCGAGTCACAAATTCAAAACGCGTCGCAAGTCGTTGTGGATATTTATTCGCGCTATCTGTTCGAGAAGGAAGTCTTCGAGCGCCGCGAAGTTGCTGAACTTTCCTCGGACGATTTCAACGATATTATGGAGCGCGCACAAAAAGCCACCTACGGCGATGGACTCGACGGACGTTATCTGCAAAAATTCATGTGGACTTGGAAGCCGCACTATTATTCGCCCGGTCTTTCATTCTACAATTTCCCATACGCGTTTGGTTTATTGTTTGGCACAGGTTTGTACGCCATCTATCAACAACGAGGCGCGGAATTTGTAGCCGATTACAAAAATTTGTTGGCATCCACTGGTGAAGCCACCGCCGCGGATTTGGCATCCCGCTTCGGCATCAACATTCGCAAACGCAAATTCTGGGAAGGCAGCCTCGCCATCATCGGCCAACGCGTTGAACGGTATTGCGTGTTGTAAAGTGCCTCGGATGCGCAGAATAAATAAGAACTTGTTTCGACTTCTCGCGGTCATCAGTTTGATGACCGCGATTTGCGCGTGTACAACATTGACGGGATCACAAGCAACAAATCCCGCCTCATCTTCCACACCGACGCCTGTTCCGCTGTTCGATATTCCGCGCGTCAGCGTTCAGGAAGCCAAACTTGCGTACGACAACCACGCAGCGGTCTTTGTCGATGTCCGTGCACAAAGTGCTTACGAAGAAGGCCACATCGCCAACGCGCTTTCGATTCCATTAACAGAGTTCACGGAATATACTGTGAGAGTCAAAAAACTTGATCCGAAACAATGGATCATCCCCTATTGCACCTGACACAATGAAGAATCCAGCGCCCGTGCGGCGCAGATTTTGCTGCAACATGGTTTTACGCACGTCACACCGATTCTCAACGGATATTTTGCGTGGGCTGATTCGGGTTATCCGACAGAAACAGGGCTGCCAAACACGCCATGAAAATCCTCGCGATTGATCACGTCCAATTAACCATGCCAGCCAATAATGAAGAAGAAAAGGCGCGCGCTTTTTTCGTCAGCGTGTTGGGCTTCGTTGAGATTCCGAAACCAGCCAGTTTGTCCGGGCGAGGCGGTGTGTGGTTTCAATCGGGAAATGTACAACTTCATCTCGGCGTCGAATCGGATTTTCATCCTGCGCGCAAAGCACATCCCGCTTTTCTCGTGGACGATTTGAATGGTATCGTCACAAAACTCCAAGCTGCGGGTTATATGGTTGACACAACTCAACCACCGCTCGACGGCTACAAACGCGCTCACATATTCGATCCGTTTGGAAACCGCATAGAACTCATGGAGAAATTACAAGATGACTGATGCCTTCGTCACGCCCTGGACTCGTTCGGAACTCCCAACGGAGGACACGCTGCGCCGCCTCTTCTCGGATGAAGGCTTGTCTCCGTACATGTGGTCGAACGCGCCCCTCGACGTGTACGACGCGCACGCCCACGATTACAACAAAGTGATCTATGTACTGCAAGGCAGCATCACATTTTGTCTATGTGGACAGGATCGCGAGCTCACGCTCAGCGCCGGCGACCGACTCGATTTACCCGCCGGCACTTTGCACGACGCCACAGTTGGCACACAAGGTGTCATCTGTTTTGAAGCTCATCACTAAATAAAAAAGCGCACCGGATGGTGCGCTTTTTTATACAAAATTTAAATTACCAATCCCCGTGCAGCCAGCCGCGCATTGTCATCGCTTCGACCACACGATGGATCCCAATCATATAAGCGGCATCGCGCATATAAACTTTCTCTTTTTCCGAAGTGGCGAGGACATCTTGGAAGGCGGTCGTCACTTTCGCGTCCAAACGTTCCAACACTTCTTGCTTGGACCAGTAGAAGTTCATATCGTTTTGCACGCCTTCAAAATATGAAGTGGCAACGCCGCCGGAGTTGCATAGGAAGTCCGGGATCAAGAATACCTTGTTGGATTTGAAGAACTCATCTGCTTCTGGCGTAGTCGGGCCGTTGGCACCTTCCGCCACGATCCGCACGCGGCTGGACATCTTCTTGATTGTATCTGCGTTGACATGTCCCTCGATCGCGGCAGGGATCAACACATCTGCTTCTTTCGTGATCCAGGCATCACCGTCTTCGATGATATAGCCGGCTTCTTCAGCAGCCTTGCGATTGATCGTTCCATATTCGTCTACGATCTTAAGCAGGAAGCGAGGATCCACACCATCTTTGTGGCTGTATGTATAGGATTTCTTGTCATTGCGATCCCAGCAGGAAACACAAGCCACCTTGCCGCCCAATAATTCAACGAAGCCGACTGCGGCGTATTGCGCCACATTGCCAAATCCTTCGACGGCTGCGACCGTTTTCTTGGGATCAATCTTCATATGCTTCATGGCTTCGCGCACCATATAGATCACGCCGAAGCCAGTGGCTTCCGTGCGGCCCAATGATCCGCCGCCGCCAACCGGCTTGCCTGTGAACACACTCGGCGCATAATGGCCTGTCAGCTTGGAATATTCATCCATCATCCAGCCCATCATTTGAGGGGTGGTACCAACATCCGGCGCGGGGATATCCTGGCGCGGGCCAAGGTTCTTGACCATCTGTTGCACCCAACCACGGCAGAGATGTTCCTTTTCATCAGGAGACAACTTGGAAGGATCAACGATGATGCCTCCCTTACCGCCGCCCAACGGAATATCCACCACTGCGCATTTCCACGTCATCCACATCGCCAAAGCGCGGACAGTGTCGATGGTCTCAGCCGGATGGAAGCGGATGCCGCCTTTGTTTGGACCACGCGCGTCGTTGTGCTGGACGCGAAAGCCCGTGAAGACCTGAAGGTCTCCCTTATCCATTCGGATCGGGATACGGAATGTAAATTCGCGCAAAGGCCAGCGCAACACTTCACGAACACCACGATCGAGATTAAGCATCTCGGCAACATGATCGAACTGGCTCTGTGCAATTTCAAAAGCATTAATCGTTTCGGACATGTTCTACTCCTTTTAAAGAAATAGGATTCTGGATTTTGACAAAATATAAGCGGGCACCCCGGACGGGTGCCCGCTTTGAGCGGCGAATATGTTCTGACATACCATCATAAAGATTATGCCTGTCTCTCAATTGTGGATCTTAAGGTTAATCGAGAATCGAACGATAGTCAATATGACAAACTTCCACCAATTTGACTAAACCATTATGACTAAATTGGAAAACTGTCAGGGTGATTCGATTGATAGAACGGGAACAATTTCAAGTCAAAAGAAAGACCGGGCTTGCGGCCCGGTCTCGGTTCATACTTCTGGATTGTCGTCTGTGTTGTCGTCTTCGTCTGAGTCGAACTCGTATTCCACCTGCTCCCGATCAAGATAGACCCACAATAACAGTACATGGCCTTCTTCCGTTTCAACGTTGCGGGCGGCCAAAATCGGTGCAGTTTGTTCCAATCCCAGATCGTTTCGATAATACAGGTGAATTGGTGTATTCGTGTGCCAGGCGCGATAACAACGCTCAACCAGTGCTGGGCCATTGAATGTGCGCAGACGGGTCAACGCCGGCACGGACAAGTTCGGGCTTTCGTTCAGCCCAAGCGCCCAGCCATCTTGTGCCAATTCGAACACAGGTGGCGGACCCTCGATGATTGTAATTCTGTCGTCCATGGTTACCTTTATCTGGCGCGTACTATACCACAGAATGGATTGGCCTTCGTTTCAAAAACACTTCAGAGTTTTGTTAGAAATTTCTCTGAAAAACGGCAATTATAATGAAGGTATGGGAAGCAAACTCACGCCGAAGATCATTCTGGAAGGCACACGTCTGACTTTCAAAACCGAGATCGCGTTCACGCTCAATGAACATCCGCGCATTGTGGGGCCGCGTAAATATCGTTACCATTCCCCGTTGATCTCTGCCGAATGGTGTTCGTTCACCAATTTTCCGTGGGGCCGCGGGCCGATCAACTTCGAGCCGCAGGAAGAATCGCTGGCGATGGAAACCTACGCCACTTGGGCGCGCATGTTCGAGTTACAGCGCTACTACTCGTGGATCGTAGACCGTTTCCACATTTCCACGCGCGCGTACCAATTGCAAGCTTACAAAAAGGATTACGATTTTCGCTGGCTGGAAGAACGCCTCGCGCCGTTGGGCTTTCACATCGTTTTGTTGACGCGCACACCTGAGTCCTTCGCGGTGGCCCGCGAAGAACGGCTCAAAGTCTCAGGCAACCCGGCTCAATACGATGACTTGAACGTTTTCATCCGCGAACAGGAATTGATGCGGCATTTGATCGGCGATTCGATTCTGCCAAAACTTGAGCTCGACATTTCCGACAGCGACATTCCCCGCGCTGCCGATTGCATCGCCGATTGGATGGAATCCACCGGCGGATTGTGGATGCAAAACTAGCTGCTACAACGCCTTTACAATTTCTTTCACCAGCCCCGGCCCGCGATACACCAACCCGGTATACACTTGAATCAACGTCGCGCCCAAATCGAGTCGGCGCTTTGCGTCATCAGCGCACATAATTCCGCCCGCGCTGACGACGGGGAGTTTTCCATCCACGCGCTGGACGATTTGACGCAACACCGCTTCACTCCTCGCCTTTAGCGGCCTGCCGCTTAATCCACCGCTCTCACTTTGACGCGTTGACTGCAACCCGTCGCGCGCCAGAGTCGTATTCGCGGCGATCACGCCATCCATGTGCGTGCGCAGGATTGCCTCAAGAGCGTCGTCCAATTCATCTGCGGCGAGATCAGGCGCGAGCTTGACGAGAAGCGGAACTTTCTTCTCACAACGTTTCTCCTCCAACTGTCGTTGTTGGTCGAGATGAGTCAATAACTCTTCCAGCGCGTCGCGTGCCTGCAAGCGACGCAATCCTTCCGTATTCGGCGAACTGACATTGATAACCAGATAATCGGCAAGCGGCGCAAAATTTTGCAACAGCGCGAGATAATCCATCACGGCCTGTTCATTGGGCGTGTTTTTATTTTTGCCGAGGTTCACACCCAGATTGGCCGACAACTTGCGACGCGGCTTCGGCGCAATGCGCGGTGAAATGCCGAAAAACTTTTCGAGAAATCCAATCCTCACCGCGGGGTTGAGACGCGTCTGCACAAACTCTGTGCCGCGGCTGGGAAAGCCCATGCGGTTGATCACGGCTTCATCTTCCACCAAACGAAAGATACGCGGCCGTGAATTGCCCGCCTGCGGCAGAGGCGTGACTGTGCCGATCTCAATGTGGCCAAAGCCGAGCATATCCAAACCGTACATGGCGATGCCGTCTTTATCGTATCCTGCCGCGAGGCCAACCGGATTCTTGAACGTCAACCCGAACGCGGTAACAGGTTTCGATGGAGCTTTATAGATTTGTGAGAACGCCCAATGTACTGGCAAGATAGCACCGCTTAAACGCAAAGCTGAAACGGTAAGGCCATGCACTGACTCAGGATCGAGTTTGAAAAGAAAAGGCCGCAGAAAGGAATACATCAAAACTTCTTTTGTCCGCTGGCGTTCAGGAAGTATTGGATCGCTTCATCTTCGGGATGCGGCACATCCATCAAAGCGAACATCGCAGCCAGTTCGCCGCGATGATGTGTGGCATGATTGGCAACATGCAGCATCATCTGCCAGAGTGGCACACGGAAAGTCTCGCCGCGGAAATTCGTATACGTGATTTCCGTTTCAAGGCTCTCATCAGTTTGCGCCGCGATGAAAGCGCGCATATCTGCTTCCTGTTGATCCCAACGCGCTTTGAGGAGGGTTAGTTCAGGAAAATCATCTGGACTTAGGTGAGCCTTCGGAGACGTACCTTTCCAACGTTGGAGCCAGACCGATTCAGCGCTCAACATGTGCACCAACATCGCATGAATGTCGCCCCAACTATGTCCTTGCATACGGCGCAGTTGTTCGTCGTTCAAGCCTTCGGCCACGGCAAAATAACGACGGTTCGCCCAATACATATAATCGAAAAGGTTCTGAATATATTGAGTCAGCTTCATTTTCAGCCTCTTTCTTCTTTTGCCTTTTTGAGCATCTCAATCGTTTTTGCGGCTCGCTTCACACGCGTTTCCGCGCGTTTTGCCTCGAGAATATATTTTACGTATTCGCGCCGATGAGAAGAAGCCAGCGACTCGAAGTACGCTGCCGCGTCTTTCTCCTTTCTGAATGCTTCCGTCAACTCAAGTGGAATCTCCACGGACGCGTCGCCGCCGTCCGCACCCGAAGTATGCTGCTTTGGCATATGTCTCCTTTGGGAACTCTTACCGTAAGGTCAAGAACTGATACGTCATCACGCCGCAAAAGTATAACGCAGGTGTGAGTCCCAGATAATAGGCAATAATCGCCAGAACGAAATCCTCCGGCAATCCTTTTCCGCGTTTGGCCTGATTGATCGCAATCCTAGCCAGAATCGCAGCGATGATTCCAAGCGGCAGCAAATATAACAAATAGAAATATGCAGGTTGATAAAATATTGCGACCAGTGTTCCAATTAATGGAATAGCAGAAAGAACAAAACTTGGAAGAAGCAGTTTATTGTGCTGGGTTGAAGGGCCGGAGTTCAAATGTTATTTATCCCGTTTCAAGAATAAGCGCGTTTCTTCAATCTTGTCCTTTTCTACCTTTCCTGTCTTTTCCCAAAAATCTAACAGCTGCGTAATCGTCAATACCGCATGCATGGAATAGCCCGCCTGCTCCAACGACTCCTTCGCACCGGATTGACGGTCCACCAACACAACAATATCTTTCACAACGAGGCCGACGCCAGTTAATTTCTCAATGGCTTCGAATTTGCTTCCACCAGTTGTCGCGAGATCATCGATCACAACGGCTGTCTCGCCCGCATGATATTCACCTTCGATCTCGGCTTTCGTACCATATGTTTTCACTTCCTTGCGCGGATAGATCATCGGGTAATTTCCCTGCAACAAAATCGCGGTTGCAATCGGAATCGCGGCATAAGGCAACCCCGCGATTCGATCAAAC